>CAYJHX010000223.1:0-2713 GCA_964369395.1 uncultured Desulfovibrionaceae bacterium | reverse complement strand
ACATTGAAGCTTGACAGTAGGCATAGAGAAAATTACAATAAGTACCCATTAGTTTGATGATAAATCTTATCTTTGTGATTTTTCTGGAAAAGTAAAATTTTATCCTATACGTAACATAAGGAGCCCTGTATGGCTATGCAAGTAACTGACGCAACGTTCAATGAAAGTGTTTTGAAATCCGCTATACCAGTACTTTTAGATTTTTGGGCCCCTTGGTGTGGTCCTTGCCGCGCTGTAGGCCCCATTGTTGACGAATTGGCCACAGAATATGACGGTAAGGTGCTTGTGGCTAAAATGAATGTAGATGAAAACCCTGCCACACCTACAAAATATGGCATCCGCGCTATTCCTACCCTCATTCTCTTTAAAAATGGAGAAGTGATAGAGCAAGTAACCGGCGCTGTGACCAAAGACGTTTTGAAAGAAAAAATTGATACCAAGGTTCTCGCATGAGTTTGTATGACGCTGTCGTTATTGGGAGCGGCCCCGCTGGCATAACGGCGGCATTGTATTTGGTACGCTCTGGCTGTACGGTGGCTTTAGTAGAAAAGCTTACTCCAGGTGGGCAAGTGTTGCTTACCGAAAGTATAGAAAATTACCCCGGTTTTCCTCGTGGTATTAAAGGGTACGAGCTGACCGATGCCATGGCCGCACATTTAGACGGCTTGGCCCTTGATCGATATACCGAAACAGTGCAACAAATTGCGCTGCAAGCTCAAGGCCCTCATAAGATACTTGTAGGAAAACAGTGGCACGAAGCAAAAACAATTGTGGTATGCTCTGGTGCTTCGCACAAACACCTTGGCGTAGAAAATGAAATGCGTCTTTCTGGTCATGGCGTGTCTTATTGTGCCATTTGCGACGGTAATTTCTTCCGAAATGCCGATGTTGCCGTGGTGGGCGGAGGAAACACAGCTCTAGAAGAAGCCCTTTACTTGGCAAAAATTGCTAAAAAGGTATACCTTATTCATAGAAGAGATGCTTTCCGCGGGGATAAAGTGTATATGGACCGCCTTGCCGAATTGGCTAATGTGGAAATTTTGCGCAGTAGTGTCATTAGCGCCATACATGGCTCTGATAATTTGACGGGCATTACTGTAACAAATGTTCAAAATAATATGGAAAAAGAGCTTTCCTTAGAAGGCTTATTTGTTTCTGTAGGAATAAAGCCCAGTGTAGATTTTGTACCGGACAGTGTGCAAAAAGATGCTCAAGGTTTCATTCTTACGGATACGGAAATGCGAACCAATGTACCCGGCCTTTTTGCGGCAGGGGATATTCGTTCTAAACTTTGCAGGCAAGTGAGCACGGCTGTGGGCGATGGCGCCACTGCTGCACAGGCTGCTTTTCTCTATTTGGAAGAAAACAATGCATAAAAAAATCTTGCACGCTCTTTGTGCGCTTTTGGCTATGGTCTGCCTTTCTGGTTGTGGTGTTATTGACTATTTTTACTTGCCGCCTCCAGAAGATACAGCCCAAGAACTTTTTGAAACTGCCAATGATGATATGGCGCAAAAAGATTACGTGGCCGCGGTGGAACGCTATAATAAATTGCGCGATGCCTATCCCTTTAGCCCCTATACCGTGCAAGCAGAGCTTTCTTTAGCCGATGCGTACTTCCTTGATGAGGAATATGACGAAGCTGTAGAAGCCTATAAAGACTTTGAATCTTTGCATCCACGGCACGAACAAATACCCTATGTGCTGTATCAAATTGGTGCCGCGCGCTTAAAGGGCTTTGTGTCTATTGATAGACCTACCACCAACTTGCAAGAAGGCTATGAATACTTCGACCGCCTTGCGCAAAGTTATCCCGGCACAGATTACGCGCAAAAAGCTCCTGAACATATGCTAGCTTTACGTAAGCTTATGGCCGAACACGAATTGTACATTGCCGATGTGTTTTTCAATATGAAAAAATATGGCCCAGCTTGGCGCCGTTATACCTATGTGGTAGACAACTTTAAAGATGTACCAGAAGTTGCCGGCCATGCCAATACCAAGGGGCTTGCAGCCTACCATGAATATACCAATCAACAAGGTCAAGAAAAGCGCGAAAAACGCGAAGGCTCTTGGAAAGAATGGTTTGAGTGGCTGTAATATTTTAATGGATTACGTGATTTAAGAAAAATCCAAGTGGCACTTTGTGTTACTTGGATTTTTTCTATGGGAGTTTGTATGGATTCTTCTCTGGTAATATCGCCTTGTGTAGCGCATATTGATGTGAGTGCTATGGCACACAACTATGCACATATATGTGCCCAATTGCCGCCACAATCTGTGGGAATGGGCATTATTAAAAGCGATGCCTATGGGCATGGTTTAGTACCTGTAGGCAAAGCCCTTGAAAGCGCAGGGGCCACTTCTTTTGGAGTGGGCACCGTACAAGAAGGTCTTGCCTTGCGCCAAGCAGGATTGGGGCAAGAAATTCTTATCTTGCTCGGCGCCTTAAATGACGAAGAAATGCAAGCTTGTGCCTCGCACAATTTACTTTCTTTGGTCTACAATTGGGAAGGCTTGCACAGGGCAGCTCGTGCGCATACTCAAAAAGTACGCATTGCCTTGAAGTGCGAAACAGGCATGTCGCGTTTAGGATTTTGTGCTGAAGATATGGGGCAGGTGTTAGAATTTTTGCGCACGCATCCGCAATTGGAAGTAGAGCTTATGTTAACACATATGGCCTGTGCCGATATGCCCCAATACGAAACTATGG
>CAYJHX010000222.1:0-4048 GCA_964369395.1 uncultured Desulfovibrionaceae bacterium | reverse complement strand
ACAAAATAAAAAAGCTCCTCAATATAATTATTGAAGAGCTTTTTTATTATAATAGAAGAGTCCTGCATAATTCTTAAAATTGCTAAAATACATGGATTGCTTCGCTGCGCTCGCAATGACTTTCGTTGTAATACCAAGTCATTGCGAGAAGCATAGCGACGAAGCAATCCATGATTTTTTAATTGTGCAGGAGTCTTAATAGTCGACAGAAAAGTTTTTAAAATTTCTTTGCAATGCTCGCCGCTTCTTGAAGACGCTCTTGAATATAACTACACATAGAGGCATCATCTTCTTCTAAATTAAGACACAAAGCATCTTGCCCCATAAGCCCCTGTGGCACAAAATCACCCATTTCATTGGGGTCTTGTACCATATCAGCATAAAAACAAACAGAAAGCCAGCGCTCTTCGGCATCGTCATCGACCACATCAAGAAGCACAAAAAGTGGCCGATCTTTTTGTAGGGTATGCCGCGCCCGCAAAGAATAACTAATGCCCGGACGTTCCTTAAACTCCAAAAGTACATCTTGCTCTTTAAGCCAAGTATAAAAAACGACAAAGGCTTCCTTGGCTTTAAGTGGGTCGATTTGCCAAGCTTGTAGCCAAGCATCTATTTGTGTGCAGGCTTGTTCTGTATTCATGTTGTTACTCCTTTAAGTATGTTAAGATAGAGCAGGATGTTGAAAAGCAATAAAAACGATACCCCATCAGCCTGCTAAAAAGGTTTTTAAACAAGGTGATACATTATTTGAGGCCTTGCAAGAGTAACTTTTAGCTCTCCTTATGTAAAGTGGGTATTTCTCTAAAAAGAGACTGTTATCAAAGCTTCATGAGCCTTCATGCAATGAATGGCAATGAGTGGCAATGAATTATACAAAGCCCCTCAAAACGAGGCCTTCTGTGGTACGAATTATTCAAATTTTTCGAGCGATTCCTTATTTTGTTTTCTCCCTAAATTCAACTTGTCACACCTTGCAAAAGTATTTATAAACAAAAAATGCTTC
This sequence comes from uncultured Desulfovibrionaceae bacterium, assembly GCA_964369395.1. Lineage (GTDB taxonomy): Bacteria > Desulfobacterota > Desulfovibrionia > Desulfovibrionales > Desulfovibrionaceae > CAYJAD01. The sequence goes on along the minus strand of CAYJHX010000222.1, from coordinate 3,045 downwards.
CCTACAATGTTTTTGAGTGAGTGACCTTCATGAATACAGTTTTGAATGATGAAAAATGGCATTTCTTGCAAAAAGCGCGCAGTATTGTCATTAAAGTAGGCTCTGCCGTGCTTACAGGCCCCCATGGGCTTGATATACCTATCTTGCAAAATCTTGTGGCTCAAATTGCTTTTATCCGCTCTTTGCCAAGCAGTCCGCAATCTACACAAGCGCAAGCTCCAAAAGGACAACAGCAGCCCACACAAAGAAAAATTATTCTTGTATCTTCCGGAGCTGTAGCCGCAGGGCGCGCGGCACTACAAAAGCTTAGCCATATTTCTCCGCAAGAAATACAAGGCCTTGCCGCCAAGCAAGCTGCCGCTGCTGTGGGGCAAAGCCATCTTATGCAACAATATAATATAGCCTTTGCCAACCATAATCTTGGCACCGCCCAAGTCTTGCTCACCCGAGACGATTTACGCTCACGCCAGCGTTTTTTGAATGCACGCAATACCTTTGCCGAGCTTCTTTCTTGGAATATCGTGCCCGTGGTCAACGAAAATGATACCATTTCAGTACAGGAGCTTAAGTTTGGCGATAACGATTGCCTCTCTTCTTTGCTTATCAATCTTGTGGGGGCCGACCTTTTCATCAATCTGACTTCGGCTCAAGGTGTTCTAGATAAAAATCCGGAAAAATACGCCGACGCTGCCATTATGCCCTGCATAGACAATATTCATACACTAGATTTAACAGATCTGTGCGGTGCCAAAACCAGCGTGGGTACCGGTGGTATGTATTCCAAGCTTCTGGCTGCCCGTCGTGCGGCACAGTTAGGCGTGCCTACGCTTATTTTGCCCGGTAAAGAACACGATATTTTACGACATGTCTTTACCCAAAATGGGCCTACCCTTCACGGCACCACCGGTACATGGGTTTGTGCCGATAGCCACGCCATTTCGCGTCGCAAATTTTGGTTAGCCTATCAATCAGAACCATCCGGAACCATTATTATTGATGCCGGCGCCGTTAACGCTTTAGAAAACAAAGGCAGCAGCCTTCTTCCTGGAGGTATTTGTAGCGTCGAAGGGAATTTTCAGCAAGGCGCCCTTGTACGCATCATGACACAAGAAAAAAATAGTGTTGCCGTAGGCTTAAGCAATTATTCCGCAGCAGAAATAAAACGCATTATGGGCTTAAAGCGTCATGAGGTGGCGGCTATTTTGGGCAATGCGCATTATCCCGAAGTAATACACAGAGACAATCTACTGCTTGACGCCGCTGTCTAGCACAACAGCCTGTTAAAAAAGGAAAATATATGCAAGATTTAGAAATACTCGTAAATAATATAGGAAATAATGCCAAGCAAGCCGCTCGCAAACTCATGGGCGCCACCCCCAAGCAAAAAGTAGACGCCCTACTCTACCTTGCCACCTTACTTGATAGCAAGCGAGATGATATTTTTACCGCTAACAGTAAAGATATTCAAGCCGCACAAGAAAAAGGTATGGATGCGGCTCGCTTAGACCGTTTACGCTTAACCGATACTATTCTTAATGAAATGATAGCCGCTTGCAAGCATGTGGCGAATCTTCCCGACCCCGTAGGCGCCATGACTAGCCAATGGCAAAGACCCAATGGTTTGCTTGTGGGGCGCATGCGCATTCCTCTGGGTGTCATTGCTATGATTTACGAATCTCGCCCCAATGTCACCATTGACGCCGCTATCTTGTGTTTAAAGGCCAGCAATGCTGTTATTTTACGTGGTGGTTCCGAAGCTTTACATTCAAACCTCGCCCTTGCAGCCCTTTTACACGAAGCGCTTGAATATGCAGGGCTTCCCAAATATGCCGCCCAAATTCTTGAAACCACAGATCGCGCCGCCATTGGCCTGCTTTGCAAATTAGACAAATATATTGATGTCATTATTCCGCGTGGTGGCGAAAAGCTGGTGCGCTCTGTAGCAGAAGCGGCCACCATGCCCGTACTCAAGCATTATATGGGCGTATGTCATGCCTATATTGACAACGATGCCGAAGATTTGCAGCAAGCCTTAGAAATAGTGTATAATGCTAAGGTACAACGCCCCGGCGTGTGCAATGCCTTAGAATGTGTACTGGTACATGAAGATAAAGCTGCAGCATTTCTTCCCATGTTGGCTGAAAAACTGGGTAAAGCCGGTGTAGAATTTCGCGCTTGTGAAAAATCTTTTTCTTTACTGGGAAATACAGCCAAGCCCCAAACTCCTGAAGATTTAGGACAAGAATTTCATGCGCTTATCTTAGCTGTCTGTGTGGTACCCTCCTTCGATGCCGCCCTAGAGCACATAGCCCAATACGGTTCGCAACATACTGAAATCATTTGTACCAATAATCATCATCGTGCCATGCGCTTCATGCGCGAAGTAGACGCCTCCATGACCGCCGTCAATGCCTCCACTCGCTTCAACGATGGCGGGCAGTTAGGTCTTGGAGCGGAAATTGGCATATCTACATCAAAATTACACTCTTACGGCCCCATGGGTGTGGAAGAGCTGACCACCACAAAATTTGTGGTCTTTGGCTCAGGGCAAGTACGAGAGTAATGTAAGTACTTTTATGATACAGTATTCTATCATTATTCCCAGTCGTGGCGATAGGCCACTAGCCCTTGGGCAAGCACTTGATTCTGTTATGGAAGCCGTAAAGTACGCAGGATTAAAAGAAAACGCCGTTGAAATTTTGGTAGGTTTTGACGGTGTAAAAGGCGAAAGAGTTCGCCATTGGGACAATGTGCGCTATTATGATTTGCCTAGCAATAAAGACTTTGGCAATGCCCTACGTCATGCCTTGCTCAAAGCCTCCAAGGGGCAGCGCATTGTTTTTTTAGATGATGACAACATCCTGACAAAAGAAGCTTTTGTCATCTACGAAGCGCATAAAGATGTTGATATGCTTATTGCTCGCATTGACGTATCCAAAGCTCATGACATTCCCTATTTACCCATTGAAGAAGAGGGGAAGCCCCTTGTACGCCCCTGCAATATTGACCCCCTCTGCCTTTGCCTCTCTCGCGAACTGGTGCTCA
>CAYJHX010000221.1:0-4052 GCA_964369395.1 uncultured Desulfovibrionaceae bacterium | reverse complement strand
TGCTTACTTTGGGTATGTACCAAGGCGCCTATGTAGCTGAAATAATACGCAGTGGCCTACAAAGCCTCCCCCAAGGTCAGTGGGATGCCGGCGCAGCATTGGGTTTTTCACACAGAGAACAGCTTTTTTGTGTGCTTTTGCCACAGGCGCTCCCCATTATGCTCCCCCCCCTTGCTGGGCAGTATGTGTCCATTTTCAAAGACTCTGCTTTAGCTTCGCTTATTTCCGTACCGGAACTTACCTTTCAAGGCATGGAAATTGTCGCCATTACCCGCTTACCCTTTGAAACATGGCTCTGCATTTTACTGTTATATTTGGGCATTTCTCTGTTGTGCACACGCACTTTTGCCTATGCAGAAAGCAAACTGCGTTGGGTTAAAAAAAACTAACTATTTACCTATTTTAAGAGTCCTGCATAATTCTTAAAATTGTCAAAATACATGGATTGCTTCGCTGCGCTCGCAATGACTTTCGTTGTAATACCAAGTCATTGCGAGAAGCGTAGCGACGAAGCAATCCATGATTTTTTAATTATGCAGGAGTCTTATTTTACAGTAACATTTTTCATGAACAACACAAGGGTAGGCGTGTCATACTGCCACAGCAAGATACGCTCTGTTACCCACTAGGAAAAAAACTATGAGTTCACAAAGACGCAGAAGAAAAAAAGGCGACGGCTCTTTATTGGGGGGGGTATTCCTTTTCATCATGAATATAGTCGGCTTTATGGCGCTTGTATTACTATTTGTCGCTTTTATTTTTTGTTGTGGGTATTATTTTGTCATGTTTTCTCGAAGTGTTCAAGAACTCAGCGCTCTTGATTCCATACACGATAGGGGCTTTGTTGCGCTTTCTTCCACAGACCGCGTAGACCCTTCCCTAGATGGGCGCGTAGTCTTTGTACAAGGCAAGGTAACAACGCAAGACACACTCCAAGACCCCCATTTCCCTTTCTCTGCACACGCATTGGCTTTGCATACGCAGGTATGGTTTTATCAATGGGACGAAAGAAGACCAAGTAGCAGAGGGCAACAAATCGCCCCTCCCTCCTATACGCTAGACTGGCATCTTACTTATAGAGATGGAGCATCGTTTAATAAGCCTAAAAACAACACTCTTATTTTCCCCCTAAAGTCTTTTTCCGTATATTCTAAGAATAATACCCTCGGCGCATATACAGTAGCCCCTTCTTTACTGGAAGAATTTCCGGAACGACACGCTTTTCCACTCACTATGAGCCCAGAGATTTTGCAAGACATCAAAGAAAAAATTCTACAACATGCTAACATATTACAAGAGCAGAAGAAAAAAATTCTACAACGTGCTCAAACGCCACAAGTACAGAGCGAAAGCATGCAAGCCTATTTTTCGCGTCCTACACAGCAGGATAATACACCATTAGCCGCCTTATGGAGTGCCAATGAATTATTTTTGGGATTGGATGTGCACAATCCACGCGCGGGGGATATGCGTATACGGTATTTCTACACCCCAGAGCAAACCGTCAGCTTCTTTGCCACAGTACAAGGCAATACACTACATCTTTTTGTGGATGAAGACGGAAGCGCTTCCAAGGACACCATACGCGCAGGTAAGGTCGACATGGAAAAAATCCTTTCAGAAACAAAGGAAACAAATATCATATCTTTCGTAGTCAATGTATTTACCACGCCTTTTGGCATATGGCTTTTATTGTTTATACTCTTACAATGCATATTTCCCGAAGGCTTTAGGCGCCGTGACTATTCCCGAAGTGCTTTGTATAATAATGCTCGTAAGTCTCTTATCTATAGCATCAGTCTGGTCATATTTTTATCCTTGTTCTCTTTGGCTGTAATCTATCTTTAAGTGGCCAACTATAAGCACTTGCCAAAGGTTGCTTTTTTTTATAAACACAATACTTTATATATTTGAAACCTCTGCGCAATTAAAAAATCATGGATTGCTTCGTCGCTGCGCTCCTCGCAATGACTTGGTATTACAACAAAAGTCATTGCGAGCGAAGCGAAGCAATCCATGTATTTTAATATTTTTTGGAATTGTGCAGAGGTCTCGATTTGGAGATTTTGATGGGACGTTTTTCTGGTTTTGATGAAGTGTATGCGGCGCTCTATGTGGACTTTGATAATATTTATACACGCTTTCTTGAAATGGATCCTGAAGCGGCTCGCGCCTTTGGCACCTTGCCCCATCAATGGATTAAATGGCTGGAAACCCACGCACTGCGTATGTTGTATGGCGATGGAGTGCGTCGACGCATTTTAAAGCGCATCTGCTATATCAACCCACAACGCTATCATGACTTTCGCACCAATTTTATTCGCGCGGCCTTTCGCGTGGTAGATTGCCCGCCTTTAACCAATCAAGGAAAAACCAGCACAGATATCCATTTAGTCATGGACTGTATGGACGATCTTTCGCACTCTACCCGCTTTGAAGAATTTATTATCCTTTCCGGCGATGCCGATTTTACCCCTCTGCTTATCCGTTTGCAAGAGCATGCGCGCCGTACTTTAGTGCTTTCGGTGGGCTATTCTTCTCCGGCCTATACAGCAGCTGCTTCATGGCGTATTCGCGAAGATTGGTTTATGCGCCAAGCCCTCTTAGAAGATAATAGCTTAGAAAATGGTTCTTTAGGAACCATTCCCCCTCTCGACACCAATGGAGTATGGTAAATGCTTTTAGAAATAGGTCTTATTGTGGGTGGAATTCCCGTAGGTTACGCTTTACGCAAAAGCAGCTTTGCTGTGACAACTACAGGACATGCCCTTTCAGCAGTCATCTATGCCTTACTTTTTGTTATTGGCCTCAACCTTGGCAATGATGAAAGCTTACTTTTACGTCTTGCGGACTTAGGCGTTCAAGGCGTGCTTATTGGTATTTTAAGTGCCTTGGGCAGTGTTTTTGCCATCTGTTTTCTTTTTCGTTCTTTGTTTCCCGCCATGCCTTCTACTACTGCGCAAAGTGGAGCTGTGAAAAATGCAGCGACGGAACCAGAATCAAGTTCTCTGTCAAATTCTGTCTCTGATTCAACACCAGAGTCCACGATAAATTCCTTAGACACATCGCACGCACCATCATGCCCGCACACGACAAAAAAGGAACAATAACTATGAAAAGCGCACTCTTTATATTGTTCTTTTTCATTGCCGGCATCATTGTGGGCACCCAAGACCTTGTCAGCAATGCCACGGGCGATACGCTACTTAGCTACGCCTTGTATGTCATGTTAGTGTTGGCTGGTATGAGTATGGGCTTTGATACAAGAAATTTTCTGATTATTCGAAACTTTGGCCTGCGCATCTTGCTCTTACCTGTGGGCAGTGTGCTAGGTACGTGTTTTGGCGCCATACTGGCTTGGGGTCTTTTATTAGCATTACAATACCATATATCTCTTCGTGATGTTCTTGGTGTAGGCGCAGGCTTTGGCTATTACAGCCTTTCTAGTGTTATGATTACCCGTTTTGGCGATGCCGAGCTTGGTTCTGTGGCCCTTATTGCCAATGTCAGTCGCGAGCTACTCACCCTACTTTTTGCCCCCTTACTGGTACGCTATGCCGGAGGTCTAGCCCCTGTAGCTGCCGGCGGCGCCACCACCATGGATACATGTATGCCCGTCATTGCTCGCTATGCCGGAGAACAATACGCCATTATGGGCATTTTTTCTGGTATGACCCTTACCATTGCCGTGCCCTTTTTTGTGACACTTATTTTTACATTTTAATAGAAACTTGTAAAAGCACATGTCTTTTCTTGGTTTTAGCCTGAGTCCTCACTCTAAAAAAGGCTTTTTTCTTTATAAAGAAAAATTGACTTTTCATGGAGATATTGACCTTGGCATCGGGCTATGGTAAGATTTATAATCGTTTTTATATTGGATATTAAAGACTTCTGCACAATTACAAAGGCATAGCCTCGAAGCAATCCGTGTATTGTAGTTTTTTTTAAGATTGTGCAAAGCTCTTAATTAAGGAAACATATGGCTCGAATTCTCTACGGCATTCATGGTACAGGGCACGGGCATGCCATGCGCGGACTGACCATTGCACGAC
>CAYJHX010000220.1:0-4064 GCA_964369395.1 uncultured Desulfovibrionaceae bacterium | reverse complement strand
GGCTGTGGAATTGGGCACACGCATGCGATGACACCAAGCATCGTGTAGATGAAATTGTCCAGTATTATCTTGCGAATAACGCACCCAAAAGGTGACATTTTTAGGCCGCCAGGCGCCTATAAGATGCCCGCTTTCTTTTTCTATAAAACGATTTTTATGCTTTTCTACCATACGTACAGCCAGAGCCACATCTTGATGGAGAATATGTTTTTTCTCCATACCTTCCAAAACTTGTGGAGCAATATGTAAGAAATTATGCCCGTGTATAGCTTCGCTTCGTAAGGAGCTAGCGTCTTCTTGGCTTATGGGCAAAAGAGCTTGTGTACCATACGTTTGCAGAATCTTTTCTACCAAGGCGGCGCGACGCGCTCGACGGGCAGAAAGACCGTAGGATTGCGTGGGAACGGTATGTTGCTTTGAAAGCTCGGGGAGAATGTCAAAGACATGTAGACAGTTCTGCCCCATTTTTTGCAAGCGTTCCTGACACATGATGCAGGAAACAAGGAGATTTTTTGTTCCTTGCGCATCCTGTTCTTGGGGAATAGTTACTGTTTTTATAAGTTGTTTTGTAGCTTCTTCAGCTAACTCTGGTTGCGAACACCATACATTGCCGCCAAAACCGCAACACGGTGTTTGTGCGCCTTGGAGTTTGTGGTCTATAATGTTGATGTGTTGCGATGTTGCAATATTGCGCACAGATTCTTGCCAAGCCTTATTATTTCTGGCGCCGCAAGGATCGTGCATGCTCATGTTTTGTATTGGCGTATCTTTTGCTGCTGTTATTATAAGGGGGGACAATATTTCCCAAAGCGAAACACACGGAATATGCGGGGCATGGGTGGTAAAGTGACGTATGCAAGAAGCGCAAGCCATAATAAGCGTTGGCTTGCCAAGGGCTTGCCATTGGCTTTCTAAAAAGTGCATATGCTCTTGGCTGCGTGTTTTTTGGCCTGCCCAATAGGCAGGAATACCGCAACAAGACAACATTAGTCCCACGCTGGGCAAAGGAGATGCGGAAGAGCATAACATTTCGTACACAGTAAACACTTGTTCTGCGCGTAATGCGGAAAGTTGGCAACCGGGGAAAAAGACGTGACTGGGGGCTTCTGTTGATTGCGGTGCACGCATAAAAAGAGAACAGGGCGCTTGAGAGGCTGAAAGCATGTCATCCACGGCAAATTCAAAGGCCGAAGGCGGCATATAGTCTTTTTCTACCATATCTTGGCGAGCATCAAGGCACACATCAATCATAGAAAAGCGTTCTGGGCAAATTTCTGTACATTGCCCGCAGAGCATACAGCCATTGATAAGGCTATTGGCCTTGTGATCGCCCATAACGATGGCTGTATTGTTATAAATTTGGCGTGTGTAGGAACGAGGAAAAGAACCGTATTTTTGCAAATACACACATTCTTTGACGCATTGCATACATTGACATTGTATACATCGGCTTGCTTCGCGTTGAGCCTCTTCCACAGAATAGGTGGTATTTTCAGGGAAAATAGCCTCTTTGGGGCTGAGACCTTGTAGGGGCGTATGCAGCTTGCTAACGCCAAGGGTTTCTTCTCGGCCTGCATGCAAAGAGACATGGGTAATGATACGCTCTAAAGTAAGTGCGGCCTGTCTGCCTTGTCCGGCTTGTTTGGCAGGGGAAGCAAAGGCATCGCCTGTGGGGCTGTGTTCTAGCATACCGCCAGCGCAAACATTTTTGCTGAGCTGTAAAGGAGCCTGTGTAGTAATACTTTCTGTGCTTTGTGCTGTAAGATATGTATAGATGTCCGGCGCGGCATGGGCATCTATAAAAAAAGCATCGTATTCTGTAGATTCTTGGAGCTTAACAAAAAAATCTTTTGTTAGTGTAGCAGGCGTAAAGGTAGCGTGTTGTTTTTCTAATTGTTCAAGTTCTACTTTAATATGTTTTTTTTCTAAAGAAGAGAAATTCTTACATAGAAAAGTGCTTACATCTTCGCCCGAAATATTGGTATAAAAAAGAGTAACAGGAAAAGCTTTTTTTGCTAATTCATAAGCTACAGTAAATGCTGCTAAACCATTACCTAAAATAGCGACTTTTTGCGCTTTGGGTGGGCGGGGAAAACTTTTTCCTTGTTTTTCTGTTTGCTCCATACAAAGAGCTTCAAGGCTTTGAATGGCGAGGCTACCACCAAAATCGCGACGTAAACAATGTCCCTCGCAAGGGTGGTCGCAAATACGCGCTAAAATATGGGGTATAGGGAGATGGCGTTCTAACACTTTGCGTGCTTCTTGCCACTTACCATCTTGGATATGTGTCATAAAAGTGCGCACATCAAGATGCAAAGGGCAATAGGCTTGGCAACGTGGCATGGCCTCTTGGGTACAATGGGCTTCAATGCGATGTAGGGTGCTTTGATCCATACGAAACTCCAAAGCAAATGGAAAAATAAAGGCTGTTTACATGAAAATATTTTGAACGTTTTGTTGTGAAGCGTAAGACATTTTCATGAGAAAGGGCAAAATAAACAGAAACAAAATGTAACGTGATTCTTCTAAAAAAATAGGTGTTTGCACCTTCAATTAATTAAAAAATCTTTTATACAATAAGCAAAAAGCCTTTATGACTATGTTTATTGTGCAAAAGGCTCAATGTATAAGAGTTTTAATGCAGTTAAAAGAGGGGAGGGCGTTACGATAAATAACATCCCTCCCCTAAATTATACTAATAAACGCCGCTATTTAGGCATGGCTGCCAGAACTTTTTCTGGACGGGCAGGCAAGTGACGCACACGAGCGCCGCAAGCATTGGCAATGGCGTTAATGATGGCAGGGTGAGGGCCACAAAGGGGAATTTCACCCACACCGGAAGCACCGTGAGGCCCTTCGGGACGTGGTGTTTGCACATACATGATTTCGATGTCGTCGGGAGCATCCAAAATGGTGGGGATACCAGCGCCAGTCATGGTCTTATGCTTTTGCAAATCTTCATAATCTTCGCTGAGCGCAAGACCAATACCTTGTACAAGGCCACCGTAAATCTGACCATCGGTAATGACTTTGTTATTGATAGAACCGATATCGGCTACCATAACCATTTTTTCTACCTTGGTTTTGCCTGTGGCCACTTCTACGGCTACTTCTGCAAGGAAAAGACCGTACATGTAGCAGGAGAAAGGAGCGCCCTTGCCCATGGCATCGCACTCGGTGGCTTTGGCTGTCCATACGCCAAGGTAACGGGTATCAAGGCCAGCGGCTTGCATGCTGGCGTAGTCGTGCATGCTGCCATCGGCTTTTTTCATGGCTGCCATGAGCAATTCACAAGCAACGCGAATGGCTTGACCTACCATAACTTGAGAGCGCGAACCGCCTGCAGGGCCAGAGTTTGGAGCCTTGCTGGTATCGTTCATAACAAGACGAATCTTGTCCATGGGGATGTTGATGGGGCGTAAGCTTTCGTGAGCAGTACCCAAAGCACCAGCATCGGCGCCTTGGCCATGGTCTTCCCAGCAGCTACCTACGGTAACGCCGCCGTCTTCGTTAAGTTCTACCCAAGCTTCTGCATTGTCTGGGCCGTCAAGACCAGAACCGTATACGCCAAGGGCTACACCCACGCCGCGCTTTACTTCGGCAGTAGAGTTTTTGGCTACACGGGCTTTGGCTTCTTCGTATTTAGGCTGCATAAGCTTAAACATTTCGGCAAAACTGATAACTTCAGGAGTTTGTTGGGTTGGAGTGGTATCGCCAGCGCGATAGTGGTTGATAGCACGCAACTCTAAAGGATCAACCCCCATCTTGGCTGCCAATTCGTCCATGCAAGATTCAGAGGCAAATTCAATTTCTGGGCCGCCGTAACCGCGGAAAGCAGCGCCCCAAGCATGGTTGGTGGCAACGGTGCGTCCTTTACCGCTCATATTGGGGATACCATAACCGGCGCCGCAAAATTGTGCGCCGCGTAAGGTTAAGAGGTCGCCAAATTCAGAGTAAGGGCCGTGGTCAACAGTCCAGTCTACATCAAGAGCCATGATTTTCTTAGTATTTTTGTCAGCGGCCATGCGTACGGTAGTCCAGAAAGGCGAACGCTTACCGGTGTA
>CAYJHX010000219.1:0-4079 GCA_964369395.1 uncultured Desulfovibrionaceae bacterium | reverse complement strand
TAATTAATCAACGTTTCCTTATGTAAATGGAATCTAACTTTTTAATTCTTTAATCAAGCTAGACAATTTATGCGATTGATCACTCAAGGCGTTTACAGCATGCGCAGCTTCACCCATGGCGTGAGTTGTATCGTTAACAATGCTAGAGACATCGGCAACAGATTGCGCAATTTCATCAGAAGTGGCCGATTGTTCTTCACTGGCCGTGGCGATGGCGCGAATACCATCGGCACTTTCTTCAGCCATTGCCAAAATACCGCTCAACGATTCACCACTGGTAATGGCAAGTCCCGCAGCTTCTTCAATGCTCTTCACCGTAGTATCAATTTGACGCACATTCACTTCCGTACTTTGTTGAATGGCGGTGATGGCAGAAGAAACATCTGTGGTAGATGTCATGGTTTTTTCTGCAAGTTTACGCACTTCATCGGCAACCACAGCAAAACCGCGTCCGGCTTCTCCGGCTCTAGCCGCTTCGATGGCGGCATTTAAAGCCAGAAGGTTTGTCTGATCAGCGATATCTGAAATAACACCCATAACGGTATTGATAGACTGCGCATGTTGAGCAAGCTCTCCCATACTTACACGAATAGCTAAAGACTCATCACGCAAACGCACCATGGTTTCTTCGGTTTCTTTAATAATTTGAGAGCCTTCATTGGCTTTTTGTTTCGTAGCTTCCGCAAGTTCCGCACTATTATTAGAATTTCTTGCCACTTCAAGCACAGTACCATTCATTTCGTCCATGGCTGTGGCCGTTTCCGTCATGCGGATGGCTGCTCTTTCTGCCCCTTGGGCGGAAACATCAATTTGTTTAGTCAACTCTTGAGAAATAGATGCAATACTATCTACAATGGTTTCTAATTGCCCAGCCGCTTCATGGCGTCCATTGACCAAGGCTTGCTCTGCTTCTTTAAGCAAGTTTACCTCTTGGTTACGGTCAAAAACCATATCCACATATCCTATATGTTTGCCATTAGGATCCACCAAACGTGCAGCCATGGCTTTACAATGTCCTACGCCGGGTTGTTCAAAGTTTACATCGCTAATACCGCGCTCGCAGCATTCAATGGCACAATCCTTGGTACGACAAATGGAGGCGCCCCAATTATAGCAAGGCAAACCCAGTAACTCTTCTGCATTTTTGCCAATCATTTTGCATACGCCAGAGTTAACAAAAGTAAAGTTTCTGTTCACGTCCATGGCAGCAAGAGGCGAAGGTACGCAGTTAAGAATGGCTTCGTACCAATAGGCTTGTTCTTTCAGGTTTTGCACCATATGCTCTAAAGATTCTGCCAACATTTGGAATTCATCATTACTGGTAATATTCATGGAAGCAGCTTCGTGCCCTTCAGAAACACTGTGAGCATATTTGGCAATTTTTTTGATGGGCGAAGAAAAACGGAAAGCAATAAATACTGCTAAACACAGCATAACAGCAAGAACTATCAGCGCAGTAATAACAGTATTGAAGTGCGCTTCTCTTTCAGAACGCAGTACATCACTAACGGGTAAACCCAAAAACCACATGCCTATGGTTTTGTCGTCATAGGTTTTAGCTGGCCAATAGGCCGCCAAATATTGGATGCCAATAATGGTGCTTTCACCAAAATAAACTTTACCCTGATTCAAAACCTGATTTTCAATGGCGGGATTGTTCAGCTGTGTGCCCACAATGCGCTTGCCTTGTTCATTTTGAATGGTAGTCATAACGCGTGTGGAGTCTTTAAAAAAAGTTACTTGTACACCAAGCATACTACTTAACCAGTCCAAAAATTGTGGTTTATTTAAAGAGTTCCCCACAGAAATAGTTCCGACAATTTTCCCATCAAGTTTTATGGGGCTTGACGCACGCATGGAAGGAGCAACCGCTCCTAGCACAATCCCGGAATTACTTATACCTTGAAGGGCATCGCGAACAATATCTTGCCCGCTGATGCTATCACCCTGCTTATCTGAATGCCCACGTACTAACACAATTCCCTTATCATCGGTAATAGTTACAATGGTCACATTGCTTTGCTGCATAAAACTGGAGGTAAACTTTTGCATGCCCGCCATATCTTTGGCAGCAACAGCTGCGGCAAGTCCTTGATATTCTGAACCTAGCTTAGCAAAATATAAATTTCGGTCTTCGTTGGCCTTGATAACGGCATGTAACCCTCCTTGCGCTTTCTCAATATCATTCTGTAAAGACTGGGTTAATGTTTCAGAGTAATTGTGCACAGCCACAAAATACACTACTCCCGTACTAATAAGTATGAGCAAAACCAAGACCGCAACGAATTTTTGTGTAACCGATAAACGCATGGGATTCCTCCAGAGAGAATTCTTGTCTCATGTAAGACAACCATATTTACAAACGCTATGTCGACAGTATCGTGGGTCAAATAGCGCCTCATCCACTTTTAAAAAAAGTCTAAAATATTTCGTAAGAAAGTCTTACAAATTTTTACAACTACGACAACACATTTTATCGTTAAAAAAAAAGAATACTTTAGACGCTAAAATATTGAAAAAACAATCATAAGTTCAAGTACCAGATATATTTATATAAATAAAATAAAAAAATTGCCAGAAAATTACATTTTCAGCAATTTTCTAGCAATTTACAGCACAAAATTTCTATTTCCTAGCAAATTACTTTGTTTTTTTGTAAAGTACTCCGCATTTTTCTTCTTTAGCAGTTTTGCCCCACTTCTCTAAGGGCACTTACAGAAAATCGTGTTATTTACGCGCAGCTCTTTCGGCTTTGATGCGTTTTTTCCATGCATACATGCGTTCATCGGCCTTAGTTAAAAGTTCAGCCATAGTCGCGCCTTCTTGCGGATATTGAACATGCCCAATACTGGCTGAAATTTTTACCTTTATGCCGTCCAAGTAAAATCTTTCGCTAGACAACACTTCAATACGCCGAACAATACCAGCAAGAGCTTCTTCAGTTAAATTCTTATTGATTATAATGACAAATTCGTCACCACCTATGCGTGCAATAACAGTGTCACTAGAAAAACTATGTCGTACACGTTCCACGTAGGCTATAAGAAGTTTATCGCCTACATCATGCCCATGCGTGTCATTCACAGGTTTAAAATCATTCAAATCTAAATAAAAAAGAGAAAAGCCTTGCTTAATTTGTTGCTCGTAGGTCACAAAGTATTCATCGATGGTTTTCCTATTATAGGCCTTTGTGAGGGAGTCCACATAACTCAATGATTTTATAGCGTCATGTTTCTTTTCCAGCTTTCGGACTATATAGTAAAGGCTACTTGATATGAAAAGACACAAAACTAAAAGAGAAAACACTTCAACAAAGAAATTCTTTAATATATCAAATTTATATACATAAAAAACCCATGTCTGATCGCCCACAGTAAACACATGCTTACGGGCTTTTACTTTATCAAAACCTGCGCTTTCAGCAACAGAAATATGTTTATCTTGATAAATAGTCTCTATGGCATAGTGTGTTTTAAAAGTAGTTAAAGCGTCAATTTCTACCACATTTTTCAAAAGTTTTTGAACATCAAAGCCAATAGCGAAAAAACCCCAAAAAGTTTTCTTACCATCGACGGTTGTATAGACAGGATGACGCGCCACAAGCCCTTCATATTTACCAAGCTTATACGGCCCAGAAAGTACCGCTCTGCCGCTGGTTTTTGCATAGCGCGCTTCTATTTGCGTTGCTTTTTCTTCTAAAATATCTACGCCTAAAGTCCAATCGTATAATTCTTTAGGATAAATATATTTTATAATACCTTGAGGCTGATAGGAAATAAGTGAAAAATATTCAGGTTTAAAAACAATTTTCGCCACAGCCTGAAATTGTTCTTCGGTAAGACTGTTTCCAAAAAGTTTAAAAATCTCATCCAAAATTTTAGCATCAATAATAACTTGATTAACGCTATTATAAATGCGATTGGTGTAGACTTCACATAAATCTTGCTCAGTTTTTCGTACATCATCAAAAAAAAGTTGAGCACGAAAATATACTGCTATGGCGCTTAGCAAAAGCAAAACAAGATATACTTTCTTGGAAAAACGCATAGATAATACCTCTATGAAGTTATAAAGAGAAA
>CAYJHX010000218.1:0-4101 GCA_964369395.1 uncultured Desulfovibrionaceae bacterium | reverse complement strand
ATAAGCGTAGTAAGTGAGTATTACAGTCTGTTGAAAGAATTGTTTCAGCAAAAAAACTGATGCAATGTTATTTGTCTACAGGTTGGTCAAAAAGTGTAAGGTACGAGGAAGACGAAGTTTTTTGCGAAAAGAGTGACGCCTAGGCGCACGATATCCGTAAAATTCGTTCCTCATTTAACGGCTACAAGCCCTTTGGGTCGGACTCTTTTGGTACTCGACTGGAGCAAAAAACAAGTCTGACAAAGTAGATTGCACTTTTTCAACAGCCTGATAAGTGTGAGGAGAAAGTTATGAGTATTAATACAGTAGGTTTACAAGCGTACAGTAAGGCCATGCAAAACTTTGGTCAAACCGAAGCTCATTTGAAAGAATCTACCGTTGGGTCTTCTAGCAATGCCATGACCTTCGCCAATGTGCTTGACCAATCGTTGCTTCGTGATTCTGTGGATAAAGGGGAGAACTTTGGCGCCCATGCGGATCTTATCAAAACGCAAGTGGCACAAACCTTGCCCACAGCAAACCCCAACTCATTTGGTGATACTGTTTCCAATAGTATTGATAAACTAAATAGTTTGCAGCGTGAAAAAGCCTACGCCATTGATGATTTTGCCTCCGGTCGCAGTCAAAATGTGCATGAGCTTATGGTTACTTTGCAAAAAGCTAGCGTGGCCATGAGCCTGACCAGTGCTGTTCGTGGTAAGGTTATGGAAGCGTATAAAGAATTAAGCCGCATTCAGTTCTAATTTCCCCTTTCTAACAGCACGGAGTCTTTATGCAATTACCTGACGTAAAACAATTTGGCGAAAAGTTGAAAGATATATGGGGAAACTTTAGCTTAACCCAACGTATGATTATCGGTGGTGTAGCTGTGGCTACCATAGCCGGTTTTATCGCTTTAACATTATTCTTTAATCAAACAAATTATCAATTGCTGTATAGCAATTTGAGCCCCGAAGATGCCAACCGTGTTGTGACCATTTTGCAAACGGAAAATGTGCCTTACGAGCTTGGCGAAGGGGGCACTTCTGTGTTGGTGCCCAGAGAAAAAGTGTATGACTTGCGCATTAAAATTGCCGGCGAAGGCAATTTGGTGGGGCAAGGTATTGGTTTTGAAATTTTTGACGAAACCAAGGTGGGGCAAACAGATTTTGTTCAAAAAATTAACTATATGCGCGCCTTACAAGGCGAGCTTTCGCGTACCATCTCTGCTTTTCCTAACGTAGAAAGCGCCCGTGTGCACCTTGTGATGCCGCAACGCTCGCTCTTTGTGGAAGAGCAGCAGCAACCATCTGCTTCGGTGGTATTAAAACTAGAAAGCCAATCCAGAAAGCCAGACAATAAAGAAATTCAATCCATCGTTAATATGATGCTTATGTCTGTGCAAGGTCTTGATAAAGCACACCTTTCTATTACAGATAGTCGCGGTTCTGTGCTTTTCCGTCCAGAAACTGACGCTTTAAGCGGTGTTTCTTCTACGCAAATGGAACATAAGCTTCGTGTGCAGCGTGACCTTGAGCGTCGTATCGAAGAAATGCTTTCTCCTGTATTTGGTCCAGGCCGTGTTATTTCAAAGGTTAACGTAGATATGGACTTTAGCCAAAAGACCATTCGTCGCGAAATTTATGATCCAGAAAAAACCGCTGTGCGCTCTGAACAACGTAGCGAAGAAATGCAAAAAGGACAGGCCAATCTTGAAGGCGGTTCCCCTGATGTAAACTTCCGCGGTGATGGTATTACTGGTTCTGTTTCTACCCAAGATGGTAGCCGCGAAACACGTACCACCAACTTTGAAATCAATAAGGAAGAGCAAAATATCATTGCCAATGTGGGCGATATTAAGCGCCTTACTGTGTCTGTTATTGTAGACGGCACCTATCAAAAAATTGACGGCGCTTGGCAATATCAAGCTCGCTCTGTAGAAGAAATTAAGAATGTTCAAACGCTTGTGGCCAATGCCGTGGGCTTTGATAAGGCTCGTGGCGATGCTTTAGAGGTGACTTCGGTACCCTTTAATGATAGCGCTCCGCCTGCCGATCCCAATATGGCTGACATCATTATTGATTATGCCGATCGCTTAGGTCAGCCCCTATTAAATGCGCTTTTGGCTTTCCTCTTCTTGATGTTAGTGGTACGCCCCGTGGTACTTGCCCTTATTCGACCTAAAGTGGAAGCCGGAGAGATGGTGGAAGGCCTTGAAGGTTTACCCTCTGCCGAAGAACAGCTTGCCTTGTATGAAGCTTTGGAAGAAGCAGCCCGTGCCGAAGAAATTGGCGCCATGGGTGATGACGAGGCTGGCGACGACCTTATGCTCTTTAAAGATGTGGAATCTTTACGTATGCACATCTTCAACTTGTCTGAGCAACATATGGATCAAGTCATCGTTATAATGAGAGGATGGATTAGAGATGACGAAAGAGTCCGCGCTTAGTACCGTATTACAACGTGCCAAATCTGGCGATGCTCAAGCTTTGCAAGAGTTGAAAGAATGGCAAAGAACGCAAAAAGCGACTGCGCGTCGTGTGGAAGAGTTGCGTTTGCGCCTGTTGCAATTGACCGAAAAAAATTGGGAACAGAGCATCAGCATTGTAAAAGGCTGGCTTGCCCGAGAGTAAAGAGCTTGCAAAAAAAGCTGTTTTGCGTATGCTTGCCAAGGCGAGATGTTACAGTGGCGATGCATCCACTTTGTGTATGATACACTCCTGTTTTATTACAATATTTATTTTGAGTGGCTAGGTGCTTTTTAGGGAGTGCTGTGTTGTCTCATTTGAGGAAATACTCCTCGCCAAAAAAATGACTACCAGTTTTGCGCATGTCTTTGTGGTGCAGAATATGAGGGGGAGATAATGGAACTTAACGGTCAAGAGAAGATAGCCGTTTTATTGTTGGCAATGGGGGATAAATTTACCTCTGATGTCTTCAAGCGTATGGACCGTCAAGAAATTGCCACCATATCCAAGGCCATTGTAAATCTTGATCCTGTGCCCAAAGAAGTGGTGGAAGAAATTATGCGTGAGTTCCACACAGCATTGGTGGAAGGCGTAGACATGATTTCTGGCGGTTCTGATATTTTAAAGCGCTTGCTTGTGAAAAACGTAGACGCCGAAACCGCCAAATACATTATGGATTCCCTCAATCTTAATACCGGCCCTGCACCTTTCCGCGAATTAGAAGCCGTAAGTCCGCGCTTGCTTTCGCAAATTTTACGCAACGAACACCCGCAAACCTTGGCTCTTATTTTGGGGCATTTACATTCTGATCAAGCGGCCAACCTTTTGGTCAATTTACCTGCTGGGGTGCGAGCAGAGGTGCTTTTGCGCCTATCTAACCTTGAAGCTGTACCGGCTGATATGCTTATGGAAGTGGATAAAGTGTTGCAAAGTCAGCTTATTGCCATGGGCGGAAAGGAAGGCAAGAAAGTGGGCGGCGTGCAGGCTGTGGCTGAAATTCTTAACTCTGTGGATCGTGCCACCGAAGAAGAAGTTCTTTCGGAAATTGAAGAAGATTCTGCACAGCTTGCTGAAGATATTCGTAATCTTATGTTCGTCTTTGATGATTGCCGCACTCTTGACGATAAGAGCATGCGCGAAGTGCTTAAAGAAGTTGCCAACGAAGACCTTACCATGGCCTTGCGTGGTGCTTCTGACGAATTGAAAAGTAAGTTCTTCACCAATATGTCGGAGCGTGCTTCTAATATGATTCGTGAGGAATTGGAATATATGGGCCCTACACGCCTTGCCGATGTGGAGGCAGCGCAACAGGGTATTGTGCGTACGGTGCGCCGCCTTGAGGCTGAGGGCAAGGTTACCATTAATCGCGGCAATAGTGACGTATTCGTGTAATTTTCGCTTGAAAAAGCCTGTTCTACTGCGTCAGAGAAAAATTTAATCCACTTATGTATGTCTAAATACACGGCGTGTCTTAAATTTTTTCTCTTCCTTGTATAACAAGCTTTTTGAAGCGAAAATTGGTAGGCTGTTGAAAAAGTGTAATAAACCGCGTCTTTTTTGTATCTTGCACTTTTTGAACACCCTACAAGAAAAATTTGTATACACGGCGTGTCTTAAATTTTTTCTCTTCCTTGTATAACAAGCTTTTTGAAGC
>CAYJHX010000217.1:0-4112 GCA_964369395.1 uncultured Desulfovibrionaceae bacterium | reverse complement strand
CCGCCTATGGCTGCAAGGGACGAACCGATGATAAAGGTGAGCGAGATAATGCGGTCGGCGTCAATGCCTAGCAAAAGCGCCATTTTACGGTTTTGCGCCGTAGCACGCATGGCTTTACCCATTTTTGTGTAGGTAATGAATAAAGTAAGGGCGATCATGGCCACAGTACTGGTGACCAAAATAATGAAATCGCTGGAACCCATAATATCCCAAGCGTAGAGAAATTCCAATTCGGGAATAAGCCTTGGAAAAGCCACAAAGTCTGGTGTTTGGGCCAAGATAACGTAGTTTTGCAAGAAGATGGACATACCAATGGCAGAAATGAGGGGCGACAGACGCGGGGCACCACGTAAGGGTTTGTAGGCAACCTTTTCTAAGGTGTAGCCATAGGAGGCACACCATAAAATGGCCACCAAGGCCGCAATAACAAGGATAGCCAAAGCCGGAAAGCCCATAATACCTAAGGCAGAAGCCACAATGAAGGCGGTAAAAGCGCCAATCATATACACTTCGCCGTGGGCAAAGTTAATAAGCTCAATGATGCCGTACACAAGGGTATAGCCTAGTGCTATAAGGGCGTAAATACTTCCGCGGGTGAGTCCGCCAAAGAAAAGTTCTATAAAATATTGTATGTCCATGAAAAACCATCCGTATGACCAAAATAGAGGAAAAGGCAGAAGCGTGTATGGGTAACTGCGTAAGGGGAGAATGAAAACAGGCTTCTTTAAAAAAGAGTGGGCTTAACAGCCTGCCAGAAATAGGTTTTTCAGACAGGCTGTTAAGGCACCCACTTTATATAATCAGCTTATTCAATAATCATTTTGTTTTCGGTTTCTACAAATTGACCATCTTTTACTTGGAACATGGAAAGGCCCACGCCAATGGGGTCGCCAATGTTGCTGAATTTAATGTTGCCAGCAGGGGTTTCAATAACTTCAGATTGCAAGATGGCTTTGATTTTTTCGGGGTCGTTGCCATCGGCTTTGTCAATGGCGTTCAACAAAGCTTGAGCAGCAGCATAACCGCCGTAGAAGAAGGCGCCGGGCTCAGCCTTAAATTTGGCTAAGTGTTGCTCACGAGCTTTTTTGTAAGTGGCTAAAGTAGAGGTGTCGGAAGGGCCGGAAGCGTACACGCCTTCAGCTTCTTTACCACCAATTTTGATGAAGGCAGGGTCTTTTACGCCGTCAGGGCCGATGAAAGGAGCCTTAATACGGTCGCGACGAATTTGTTGTACAAGTTTGGAAGCTTCTGGATGGTAACCACCAAAGATGATAGCATCTACTTTAGCTCTTTTTAATTTTTTTACTGTGGGGCTGTAGTCCACGGCATTGGGGGTGATGGCTTCAAAGAAAACGATTTCGCCCTTGCCGGCAGCTTCGATAATCTTTTTGTTGTTTTCAGCATAGCCTTTGCCGTATTCGCCGTTATCATGGATGATGGCGATTCTTTTGGCCTTTAAGGTATCAAGGGCAAAAGCTGCAGACAATTTGGCTTGAGCATCGTCATTGGCAATGGTGCGGAAGAAGTAAGGATTGTCACCAGAAGTTGTCAGGCTAGGAGTGGTAGCCGAAGGAGATATGGAAACAAGCTTAGCGCCGTTATAGATAGGCATGGCGGCAGTGGCCGCACCGGAACAGATATGCCCAATAACGCCGTCAACTTTTTCGGAAACAAGCTTGTTAGCAGCGTTGGTGGCTTTTTCTGGCTTGCATTCGTCGTCAGCGTCTACAATAACGACTTTTTTACCGTCAATGCCGCCTTTGGCATTGATTTCTTCCACAACAAGCTGGGCAGCATTCCATGTGGGAATACCATAAGAGGCCAAGTCGCCGGAGTGTGCGCCGGCAATGCCAATTTTAATAACGTCTTCTGCCATGGCAGGTGTAGCAAACATTGCTAAAGACAAACCAGCAAGCAATAAAGATTTCGCTTTGTTCATGTGAGAAACTCCGTAACAAAATAAAAATTTTTTAAGCGCCCTAGGGCATGCACAAGCCAAAAAGTGAGAAAGGCAGACTATGAAAGTGTATCCCTAGCTTTAAAAAAAATGTAAAAGAGGGGCATTCTCACTATAAAATTAACATAACATGCTACCATGACAAAATACGCTCTGTCAAATGGTATACATTTTAACGGGAGTGGAAGAGAGCATTTCTCCACTTCCCGCACGGTTTTGGATAGTATTTTGTTGTATTAGATACTATTCGATTCTATTGTCTGTTTCCACAAACTTACCGTTTTTTACTTGATACAAAGATAAGCCCACACCAATGGGGTCGCCTTCTTTATTAAAAACAACATTGCCGGCAGGGGTTTGCACACGCTCAGAGCGTAATATAGCAACAATCTTTTCAGGATCTACGCCGTCGGCTTTATCAATGGCGTGCAACAATACTTGAGCTGCTGCATAGGCATTATAGTAAAAAGGCCCAGGCTCGGCTTTGTACTTGTCTAAATGCTGTTTGCGGGCTTCTTGGTAAATGGGCAAAGAACTGGTGTCGGAAGGGGAAGAAGCATACACGCCTTCAGCTTCTTTGCCAGCCATGCCAATGAAGGTATCGGTCATGATGGAGTCAGGGCCAATGAAAGCGGCTTTTACATTGTTACGTTGCATTTGTTGTAATAATTTGGAAGCAGTAGGGTGGTAACCGCCAAAAATAATGGCATCTACCTTTTCTCTGCGTAGCTTTCTGACGATGGAGGTATAGTCTACACCGTCGGGATTAACGGCTTCAAAAAGCACCACTTTGGCTTTGCCAGCAGCTTCTAACAATTTCTTATTGTCTTCGGCATACCCTTTACCGTATTCGCCGTTATCGTGGATGATGGCAATTCTTTTGGCTTTTAAGCTGTCGTTGACGAAATTGGCAGAAAGCTTAGCTTGCGCGTTGCCATTGGCTATGGTGCGGAAAAAGTAAGGGTTTTGGCCGCTGGTGGTTAAATCTGGCGCGGTAGATGCAGGAGAGACCAACACACGCTTGGTGGTATTGTAATTGGGCAATGCAGCCTTGGTGGCGCCGGAACAAATGTGGCCAATAACGACATCCACCTTGTCAGAAATAAGCTTGGTGGCAGCAAAGGTGGCCAATTCAGATTTGCATTGGTCGTCTTGAGATATGACCACCACTTTTTTACCGTCAATGCCGCCCTTGGCATTGATTTGTTCGGCCACAATGTTGGCGGCGTTCAAGGTAGGAATGCCATAAGAAGCAATATCGCCACTCAAAGCGGTGGCTACGCCAAGTTTTATGACTTCTTCAGAGAAGGCTGGCCCGGCAAAGAGCGTCATGGCCAAACCTAAAAGTAAGGATGTACCTTTGTGCATGAGAAACTCCAAAAAATAAAAGTTTTGCGAGTCTACCACGACTATGGGCACCGGTAAAAGTAAAGAACATCCTATCCCTCACATGACAGATACCAAAGCATGTACGACTCTTTTGGTCTTAGATATGTTGTTAAGACCTGCCATTGACTATTGTTTATGCAGAAACCTTTTGCAAAGCACGAAGGCGCGTGTATTTTTTCTTGGCTATATGCAACAAGCTGTTAAGGAAAAATGGGGACGCATATCTAATAAACAGCGCGTAAATTAGCATTAGAGAAGCGCCATTGTCAAACGCTGGCTTGTGTGGATGACGAGCAGGCTAAAAAAGCACACCTGTATAAATTTTATGCAGCGTTATACCCTTTGTGTATAAAAAGTATACAAATTCTATTGTAAAATAAAAAGCATATAGAGAGTAGTTATTTCTTTTATTTTACATAGATGCGATGTTGTTCTTGCTTTGGCACAGCCCTTGCTAAAGTCCAAGCACAAGCACGGCATACAGCCGTAGCATATTAAGGAGATCATCACATGAAAAAGAATACCATTGCCATCCCCGTTTTAGCCGCATCGTTACTTGCTGGCGGTTTGTTTATGACACCCCATGCTCAAGCAGAAAATGCTCACGAAACTAAGCAAATGCAACAACAAAGAAAGACCAACTTTACCGAGGCCCAACGCGCTGAGGCTCGCAAGCTCATCGAAGCCTCTCGTGAGAAACTTTCTCCGGTGAGAGCAGATTTATTCATAAAACAACAAGAGCTTAAAGCTTTGCAAAATGCCACTA
>CAYJHX010000216.1:0-4127 GCA_964369395.1 uncultured Desulfovibrionaceae bacterium | reverse complement strand
GCCCAGAGCAGCCGTGTCCCGAGCAGACAGCGCATACCACAGCTTTAGGTTTTGCTCTGACCTTTCTTACCAGATTAGGAACCCCGCGCTTAGCTCCTGATACTTTGCTAGCACAATCTATCAGTTATTATTCTGTGGTGGGTCTTATTTTGGGCCTCATTCTTTGCGCTTTGGTCTTAGGCGGTCTTGTTTTAAGCAACCTTATGGGGGGCGACCTTGCTTTGGGGCGTCTGTTTGGTTCATTTGCCGAGCTGTCGTTTAGGAAGCAGATATTACTTTCTTTTACTGTATCTCCCTATCTTTGGGCGTGGCTGTATGTTTTGGCGCATTTGTGGCTCACGCGCGGTTTACATCACGATGGTCTTGCTGATGTGGTGGATGCCCTTGGCGCAACGCCATCGGGTTCGCTTTCGGAAAAGGCAAAAACTGCAGAAAGTGCAGAACTTTTTGGACTTTCCCCTCACTCTTCTCTTCATATGTCTTCTGATTCTTCCTCTCAATGTTCCTCAGGGGCTTCTTTTATACGTTCTTTGCGGCGCCGTTTCGATGCGTTTTTAGCACCGCCTCTTGCCGATGCACAAAACAGTGCTACCTTTTGGCGCGTTGTTAAAGATAGTCATTTGGGGGCTTTTGGTGCCATGGCTCTCATTATGGCCCTTGGTGGCGAAGTGCTAGCTGTTGCGGCTCATGTGCAGCATATACAACAGAGTTTTTCTTCAGTTCCTGCTATTTCCATAAGCAGCGTTACTTTTTGGATCGCTGTACTGCCCTCGATGTTACCCTTGTTGTTGGCTCCCGTTTTTGCGCGTACCCTTTGCACATTATTTATTTGTTTAAGTTCTGCGCGTAGTCCGCATTCTCTTGGGGGCAAAGTGGGGGCAGGAAAGAGCCGTGCCAAGGCTGTTTTTCATGCGCTTTTAGCATTGGCACTTTGTTTACCCTTAAGCTTTACAAAGGGCAGCATTGCCAGTATTCTTGCCGCACTTCTCTTGTTTTTTTTATGGCGACTGGCTCGTAAATACCATGGGTATAATGGTGATTTTTTAGGCATGCTCATTGTATGCGGCCAGCTTATATACATTTTCTGCATGTGAGGTCTGCTATGGATTTTCATTCACTGGTAAAAGAGGCACGCTCTTGTCGTCGCTTTAACGAAGGTCAAAGAATGGGCCTTGAAGCTTTAGAATGGCTGGTAGATTGTGCCCGTGTAGCGCCTTGCGCACGCAATGCGCAAGTGCTGAGCTTTGCCCTTGCTGAAAGCAAGCAGGCGTGTGAAACGGTGTTTCCCAATACCCGTTGGGCCGGTGCCTTACAATGGGATGGCCCCGTGTCAGGCGAACAACCCACAGGATATATTGCCATTCTTACGCCGCAAAAACCTGGAAAGTTGGTGTATATGGATGTGGGCATTGCAGCACAAACCATACAGCTGGCAGCACAATCTAAAGGTATAGGCTGTTGCATGCACGCCTCCTTTAACCCCAAAGAACTTACAGAGTTTTTTGAAGTGCCTGAAGATAAAGAAATTGCCTTGGTGTTGGGCCTTGGTATCGAAAAAGAACAGCGTGTTTTGGCTTGCCTGCCCGCCGACGGTTCCATTATGTATTGGCGTGATGAGCAACAAGTGCACTTTGTTCCTAAAAGAGAACTCAAAGATATTATTCATTGTTGTAAATAGTATCTCTTTGTTTTTATTATAGACAACGAATAAGGGCAATCTGCAAGGACTGCCCTTTTTACCCCTAAGGAATATCCATGTATATACAAGATTTTACCCTTCTGCGCGAAGAATATGTGCAAGAAGTTTCCGGTACCGCAAAGCTATGGAAGCATAAAGCCACCGGCGCAGAAGTGCTGTCTATTAGTAATACTGACGAAAATAAATGCTTTGGCGTTACATTGCGCACGCCACCGCCAGACTCTTCCGGCGTGGCTCATATTTTAGAACACTCTGTATTGTGCGGTTCAGAAAAATACCCCGTGCGCGAACCTTTTGTGGAATTACTCAAAGGCTCTTTGCAAACCTTCCTCAATGCTTTTACCTTTCCCGATAAAACGTGCTACCCTGTGGCCAGCACCAATACGCAAGATTTTTACAATTTGATTGATGTGTATATTGATGCTGTGTTTCATCCGCGCATCACAGAAGACATCTTTCGCCAAGAAGGTTGGCACGTGGAGGCCGAAAGCGCCGACGCACCGTGGATTTTTAAGGGGGTTGTCTATAATGAAATGAAGGGCGTGTATTCTTCGCCCGATTCCATTTTAGCAGAACAATCACAGCAATCGATGTTTCCTGATATGCTGTATAGCCTCGATTCTGGCGGACACCCAAAAAGTATTTTAACCTTGAGCTACGAAGCTTTTAAAGGCTTTCATACGTCTTATTATCATCCTTCCAATGCGCGTTTTTTCTTTTGGGGTGATGATGACGAAAACAAACGCCTAGAAATAGTAGGGGCAGAGCTGGCCCGCTTTAGCGCCTTGCCCGAGGCCCAGCAAGCGCATTCGTCCATTCCTTTGCAAAAAAAGCTGGATATGCCACGTCATATTGAAGTGCCCTATGCTAGCAGTGAAGAAAATAATAAGGCGCTGTTTACTGTGAACTGGCTACTTTGCGAAACAGCAGACACCACACAATCGCTTATCTTAGAAATGTTAGAGCATATTTTAGAAGGCTTGCCCGGCTCACCTTTGCGTAAGGCCCTCATTGAATCTGGCCTTGGCGAAGATACCACAGGCATTGGCCTTGAAAGCGATTTGCGTCAAATGTATTATTCCGTAGGCTTAAAAGGGGTGCATCCGCGCGATCTTTCCGAAGCTGAAATGCTTATTTATGAAACCCTTGCCGCCCTAGCCGATTTGGAAGTGAACGGTATAGATCAAAATGCCATTGACGCCGCTGTAAATAGTGTAGAATTTCATTTGCGCGAAAATAATTCTGGGCGTTTCCCCCGTGGCTTGGCAGCCATGGTGCAAAGTCTTTCTACATGGCTGTACGATGGCGACCCCATAGCTTCCTTGGCTTGGGAAAAGCCGCTGGCAGAAATTAAAGAACGGCTAGCTAAAGGGGAACGCATTTTTGAAAATTGCTTGCGCGATTGGTTCTTGAACAATGAGCATCGCAGTACGGTTATTCTTTTACCCGATGCCAATTTAGAAAAAACTCGTGAAGCTGAAGAAAAAGCTCATCTTGCTCGTATTCAAGAGGCTTGTACCCCTGCAGAACGTAAAGAACTTGTACAAGAAACGCAGCGTTTACAAAAATTGCAGGCCACTCCCGATAGTCCCAAAGCTTTGGCTACCATTCCTTGTGTGGGCGTGGAAGACTTGCCCTTGCGCAATACGCCTTTGCCTATTGCTGTAGAAAAAATACAAGAAAGTCCATCGCATACATTTATTAGTCACGATTTGGATACCTCCGGTGTGGCCTATGTAAATCTGCTTTTGCCCCTCACCGCTGTGCCTGATCGTCTTATGCCCTTGGTGCCCTTACTTGGTCGCGCGTTGTTGGAAATGGGCACACAAAAACACGATTTTGTCAGTATGGGCATGCGCATAGCAGCCTTTACCGGCGGTCTTGGCGCGCACCCCTATATCAGCACTCATAGAAATGACAGAGCGCCGTTGGCGTATTTTTCTGTAAGTGGCAAAGCTGTGCGCGATAAAGTAGACGCTCTTTTTGAAATTTTACACGAAGTGCTTTTACAGCCCAATTTCAACCAGCAAGAGCGTTTTTGCCAAATGTTGCTCGAAGCCAAAGCCCGCTTAGAACACGGTCTTGTGGCAGCAGGGCATGGCGCAGTTTCTTCGCGCATTCGCGCAAGCTATACCCAAACGGGCTGGCTAGAAGAGTTGACCGGCGGTATTAGCTATTTAGAAGCCGTGCGTAAGCTTACCCAAAAAGCAGAGGACGATTGGCCTGAACTTTTGGCCGATTTGCAAGAAGTGTATGGCCTTATCGTGCGTGGCAATACTTGCCTTGTGGATGCCACTGCCGATGCTGCAAGCCTTGCCCATATTGAAAGGAAGTCTGCGGCCCTTATGCGCGCTCTTCCGCAAAAAGACGTTTTTGATGCCACTCCTTGGGATTGCCCCGTATTGCCCACAGCCGAGGCTTTCATTGC
>CAYJHX010000215.1:0-4176 GCA_964369395.1 uncultured Desulfovibrionaceae bacterium | reverse complement strand
AAAAGAAAGGATAAATTTTATTTATAAAAAAATACTTGCATTTTTAAAAATAAAGCATAAGCTATACAAGTAAACTGTTTAATAAAGTTGTAAGGAGTTTTCATGACACATTCTTTAACAAAACATAGCGTTTCATCCCAAACAAAAAATTCTGCAAACTTTTCCAAACAACTTCTGCGCGGCAAAGCGTCTTCATCAGCCTCTTTTTCAAAAGAAACCAGTCTTGTATGGAGCAAATTACCAGATACTGCACAACTTCTATACACTGTTCTAGGGGATAAAGAGGTATTACACGAACTTTTGCAGCATTTTGGTGGGCATACCTTGCGCATTCCCACGCGATGGCCGCCTCATGGTGAGGCCTTAGAAAGTACAAAACATCCTTTGCGCCAAGTGCTTGAACCCAAGCACATGCAAAATATGGTACGTCATTTTGGGGGTACAGAAGTATATATTCCGAAATGTAACAAATATTTATGCCATATACGCAATACGACCATTGTCACAGCATTTTGCACAGCGACCCGCAACGGCACCAGCTCCGGTCAAGCAGTGCAAGCATTGGCAAAGCAGTACCAACTTTCAGATCGCCGTATTTGGGGTATTTTAAAGGAAACGCTGATGTAATCAAGAGTTTAGAAAAGAATGCAACATACTAAGGGAACAACATATGACATCAAAGAGCTTCTTTTTTTAAAGGAATAAGTACAGGCTGCCCCGCACTCTCATACACTTGCTCACCAAGGCGGTAGCGTATATTTTGCTGTTCATTCCACAATAAAATATAGTCAACGTTGGTTTTTTTGGCACGAGGAAACAGTGCATCTAAAGAAAGAATGCCTTCTTGTGTGGGCACTAGGCACGGCAAACGCAAATCTGTTCGGTATTGCGGGAAGGTAAGGTATCGCATGGCCGAAAAGGCTTCTTTATCATCTTCTTGCATTATAAACCAAATACGTGCCCCCAAAGGGGTATGCGCTTGTAAGTAAGCTGTAGCGCGCTCCATAGAGAGCCTATTTTCTTGCGCTGACACTTCACGAGGCGGATGCCAAGGAGAAAAATTCCCAAGGAGCATTAAACTTACAGGAAAAAAGAATAAAAAAGCATAGTATATCCAAGCATTTCTTACATAGGCATAGCCTATACGTATATGAAACACAAGAGTCATATACACAAGTACAGGGGCAAAAAACGCGCTCATATAACGCGCATAGGAGGCTACCCTATATAACTCTTCGGGGCTATGCCACAATGATGCAATGATAAAACGTAAGAAGAACCAAGCCACAAGGCCGCCGCTTAAGAGAACAAATACGGCCATATCTTCTTTTTTATAAGAGGTTTTAAAAAAGAAAATACTAGCACCCCCCATGCAAAGAGGATACATATACAACGGCAAAAAAGTAAAGAAGATAACCATATAAGATGCAGGAATCATAGGAGAATGCAAAAGAGGTAACTCTAGCATTCCCCACAGCCACACAGGCAAGACAGCCCAAGAGATGCTGGAAAAGCGCTCCATAACAGAATTGCCATGCGTCATGATTCCTACGTTCATTGGCACGGAAGCTGATGATGCCCCCTCCCTTTGCATTTGTGTCGTCTGTTTTTTTACGGATTCTTTTTGAGATTCTTGAGTTTTTTGCTGATTTTGTGCAAGCTGATTTTGTGCAAAGAGTTGCTGTTCAGCATGTATGTGCATAACCCATGCCGTATGTATTGCAACCGTTGCCACAAGAAGGAGCATACAAACAGCCAACGAGGCACGTAAATTCTTCCCACACGGCGCATTGGGACGATGACGCTTTTCTTCACCATAACGGCATACAGCTACCGTGGTATATACGGCCACAATACTTAAAACAAAAAGATACGATGTGGCTTTACTCATGGTCAGCAAAAGTACCGTTACGAGCAACGCAACAATTTGCAAAGGAGAACGCAGCAAAAAACAACTTAAGCAAAGCCCCAAGGAAAGCAACGCTGCTTGATAATTTTCTGCATACCCCATGACATAGAGACCATCACGTACATTTGTCCCCAAGAGACGAACAAGGCAAACAGCCAAGCACGCCACAGCCAAGGCATGCACTAAAGGCATATGTTCCCGACACAAATAGACCACAAGGCAAAAAAGCGCCATAAGCAGCGTAAAGGAAGCAAGACCTATACTGCCCTCTTGGAACACAGGCTCTCCCCACACCGTGGTGGAAAAAAAACCTTGCCAAAGCGCCATGAGCGGTGGATGCACTTTAGGTACACCACTTTCCATGATGGGCGAAATGGCATTAAGCAGAGTCCCTGTGCGGAAAAAATCGTGACTTAACGTAGCCCAATAAAATTCATCAAAATAGCGTAGTTTAGCACCGTAATAGT
Source organism: uncultured Desulfovibrionaceae bacterium (assembly GCA_964369395.1). Lineage (GTDB taxonomy): Bacteria > Desulfobacterota > Desulfovibrionia > Desulfovibrionales > Desulfovibrionaceae > CAYJAD01. Next base: position 1,800 of record CAYJHX010000215.1, on the reverse strand, counting down.
ACCATACGGAGAAAAATTGTATGCCCGTATGGATTAGACACAAAACACGTGCATCTTGCTGATTTTTTTGACGAAAAAAAAGAACCGCAAAGGGAATAAAAGCGGCCAAACCTAAATAGGTACTGACCTTTGCAAAAACATGCCATTGGGCACAGGCGGCCGCCGCAAAGCCCCCAAGGCCCAAAAAAGCCAGCGTAAAAAGAGGCGCAAAAGCATAGGGAATACGCCAAAGCACAGTCATGGCAAAACATAAGCCCATATAGGCTGTTGTACTTATAAGCATTTGTTCCATATATTTCCTCAAGGTTTCATGCGGGGAAAACCCTCAAAAAGTACGGAATGCGTCGCCGCTAGACTTCGCGCAAATGCCCCGATGCTAAAAGAGCTCTGCACAATCCTCAAGCTAAAGCTTCTACACAAGTATAAAGGCATGGATTGCTTCGTTCGCAATGACTTTTGTTGTAGTACCAAGCCATTGCGAGGAGCATAGCGAAGAAGCAATCCACACAAACGAGTACTAAAACGCATAAGACCGCATGACACATCATGCGAAATCATCATACATTTTAGTGTATTATAACTACACCTTCTTCTTTGTACGTTACGCTGTTACAGTAAGGCGCAAAAAGCGCTTTTTACCAAGGCGAATAATATAGGATCCGGCCTTAAGCGGTGTTTGTGCATCATCACAACGCACATCATCAATGGACAGCGCATTTTCTTTAATCAAACGACGAGCTTCGCCGCGCGATTTTACAAGGCCGGCAGCTTCTAAAAACACAGGCGGTGTGCTGGCCTCGCCTTCACTGCACTCGTAGCAAGGGGCATCGTCAGGTACGCCTCCGCCGGCAAAGACAGCGTTAAAACCTTGGCGGGCTTCTTTAGCGGCAGCTTCGCTGTGATAGCGCGTCACCATTTCTTCGGCCAAATTTTCTTTAGCGACTTTAGGATGCAAAGAACCGTTTTCAACCTGTGTTTTAAGGTCAGCAATGGCTTCAAGGCTTTGCGAAGAAAGTAACTCGTAATAACTCCACATCAATTCGTCAGAAATGGACATGACCTTGCCAAAAATATCACTGGGGCTTTCGTCAATGCCAATATAGTTGCCGTAAGATTTGCTCATCTTACGCACACCGTCGGTACCCACAAGCAAAGGCATGGTAATAATGCACTGACTTTCCATACCATACTGACTTTGCAAATGACGCCCCACCAATAAATTAAATTTTTGGTCGGTTCCGCCCATTTCCACATCAGCTTTTAAGGCTACGGAATCATAGCCTTGGCAAAGAGGATACAAGAATTCATGAATGGCAATGGGACGTTGCTCTTTATAACGATTTTCAAAATCATCCCTTTCCATCATACGGGCCACAGTGTAACGAGAGGCCAAACGAATAAAGTCGGCCGCGCCCATTTCGCCAAGCCACTTAGAGTTAAATTCTACCACGGTTTTTTCAGGGTCAAGAATTTTAAAAACTTGTTTTTTATACGTTTCTGCATTGGCTAACACTTGTTCTTTGGTCAAAGGCGGGCGCGTTTCACTTCTGCCAGAAGGGTCGCCAATGGAACCGGTAAAATCGCCGATGAGAAAGACAACCCTGTGTCCCAACTCTTGAAAGTGACGCATTTTGTGCATAACCACAGTGTGCCCCAAATGTAAATCCGGCGCAGTGGGGTCAAAGCCTACTTTGACTGTAAGAGGCTTACCTCGCAAAATTTTTTTCCGTAACTCTTCAGTATCGATAAGCTCTGCAATACCGCGAGTAATTTGAGCCATTTGTTTTTCAATATCCAATT
>CAYJHX010000214.1:0-4193 GCA_964369395.1 uncultured Desulfovibrionaceae bacterium | reverse complement strand
CTTTAAGCTATCCCAAGATTGACCAATAAGTGTAGGCTGATACGATGGAGCTAAAGGCACTACATTAAGAAAGTAATTGCTGGTTTTGGCAAGTACGCTCAGTTTGCCACCGGCAAAGGAGAAAATAAAAGATGTAGGTCTATTTTTGTCGCCGCCAAAAGTGGTTACCACCAACTTTTCACCGCCGCCACCTAAGCGAAGTTTACGCAAAACAAAGGCTTGGTTGGATCTGCCTATGGAGGCCTGACCGAGTACTTTTAAATTGCCGCCATTCCAAGCATATATATAGAGATTATGGTCGCCAAGCACAGCAATTTCTGTTCTGCCACTGCCGCTAAAATTGCCCAAAGCAAAATCTACCATGCTATAATTCATGGCTGTGCTGCGCAAGCGCGAACCGTCTTCTGTGCCGGAACCTTGGTAGCGGAATTGCGGGTTCAAGTACACGCCTTGCTGGCCGGTTTCATTCACCACAATACCAGAGTTCATTTGATTTACAGCGCCAGCAGGGGCCACATAGCCTTGCGCCTGACGAGGAGCGGCTTGACGCCCAAAAGCTTCGCTACTTAAGCCATCGGCAATACTTTGCACAGAACCGACAAGGTTCCCCACGGGGCCTTGAGCATTACGCTTCCATGTTTTCCCGGATTTGTCGCGCAAAGTCACATCAATGGTAGCTGTGTTATTAACGATGCTCACAGTTCCCCATGCTAAATAATCCACATTGGCGGCTTTTTGCACTTGAGCAGCCGCAGCGGCAGAAGTTACAGGCTTTGCCACACTTCTAGGATCCATCTCTACCTGTCCTGGCCATACTAAACGGGCAGAAAGGGTAGAGGGTAAAGCTTGACCTAAATATGAATAGCTTTGAGGGCCATTAACGTTGAAAGGTAATACCATAACTCTTTTTGCAGCCAAAGCAACACTTGCCCACAAAAGGGTCATCATGGCTATGGCAACGATACGAAACGATAATTTCATGAAAATCTCCTTACTCTGAGAGAATTTTTTCTCAAGACGTTTGCTTATACCTTATACATGCCTCTCATTGCAAGGGAAACACAGGGGAAAGATTTCTAGCAAGAGTGCGAAAATTTTTACCATTTTATGTATATTATTTTATACAGTTACAAGCAAAGCTTTTTTATGCTAGGGCATAAAGCCAAAGAAATGCAAATATTTATACTCCGCAATGTATTGCAAAAAAAAGCCCTGCACATGGGGTACAGGGCTTTCACTAAACAAAAAGAGCGAATATTATTTTACGCTACGTAACTGTTCACCAGTACGAGCATATTCTTCGCCAAAGATCAAGTATTCGCGCTCTTCTACGGTAACATTTCTATAAGAAACACCTGCCATGATAAAGAGAATAATTCCAAGTACTGTCCAACCAAGCACCAGCAACCATTCTTCTTTCACCAAGGCACCGGGGCCAATGGGTAAGTAGAGGTACAAGAAGAAAGCAGCCACACCCACAGCAGCCATACCCACTAATTTACCACAAGGTACTTTGTAAGGGCGAGCCAATTCTGGCTCTTTATAACGCAAAGCAAGGAAAGCGAAGGCCACCATGAAGTAAGCAATAACAGTACCAAAGGCACTGGCGTTTACAAACCACACCAAGGAGGTTTTGCCGAGCAAGGGCGAGGCGCAGGTGATAAGCCCCACCAGCACAATGGCAGCAGTAGGCGTTTTGTACACGGGGTGTACACGACCAAATACAGCAGGAAGCATTTTTGCGCGGCCCATGCTAAAGAGCACACGGGTAGCACCCACAATAAAGCCATTCCAGCTCGTTAAGATACCGCAAATAGCAGCCACAATCATGAGCTTGCCATAAATAGGATGCTGCATGCAATACGCAAAGGAGTCTGCCACAGGAATGCCCTCGCCATTGCGAATATTTTCAGGAGCAGCCAAGGCAATACCGATAATCATAAGGATATACCATGCTGCGGCAAGGCAGATGGCAAGGATAAGCACCTTAGGAATTTTATGTAAAGGAATATCCATTTCTTCAGCAGCTTGTGGAATAACGTCAAAGCCCACAAACATGGCAGGTACCATTAGAATAACGGCTACAATACCGCTGGTGGAAGTCATGGCAGGCACCATATTGGCTATATCGCCCTTAATGGCACCAGAGAATAAAAAGGCGACACCACCAAGAGCCATGGCTATGGTAGCCGTGGTTTGGAATACGGCAGAAGCTTTTACACCACGGTGATTGATATAGGAAAGAGCAGCGCCGCCCACAGTACCTACCAGCACCCAAGAGGCGTACACGTCAAATCCGGCCACATTCCATAAAAGGCCCACCTTGGGCACAGAAAAAAGATAGTCAATGGCAGTAGCCATGGCCGGCCCTTCCCAGGCAGCCACGCCCACATAGGCAAAAGCAATCATCCAGCCGGCTATCCAGCCTGCATGATAGCCCAAACCGCGGTAAGCAAACACCAGCTCACCCCCGGCGAGAGGCAGCATCGGTGTCATTTCAGCATAGGTTAAACCCACAAAAATACACAAAATAGCACCAATAACAAAGGCCACAATGGCCCCGTACACGCCGCCCAAGGCAACCCATTTTCCGGCCAGCATAATCCAACCCCAGCCAATCATGGTTCCAAAGGCCAAGGCTAAAATATCCCGCATACCTAGCGTTTTCTTCAGCGTTTGACGTCCAGTTTGAGACATAATTTTTCCTCCCAAAATTTTCCTTTGCAAAGCCCCAATTTTTTTATGCACATCAAAATATTGCTTACAAATTACGACAACGCTGTAAAAGAAACAAAGAAGTGCAAAAAAACGTCGGAACAAGATAAAGGTCTTCGTGAAGAGTACACGAATCGTATGCTGTATACAAGACATTTTTCTTACTTTTTGGTGCAAGTTCTTTTTTGAACAAAGCATTATATACTTTTTATCCGTTAAAATGGTATCTATCCTAAACAAAAAAGTCATTTTTCCGCAGGGAACCTCTTGCTTTATTTTGGGGCATAAGATATTTTCTTCTCGTTTAAGAGGTCAAAGAAAGGTAACTACACGGTGTGTATATTTTTCTTTTCATTATAACATTTTAGAACAAGAGAAAACATCATGTCCAAAAACGCAGAATTAGTTAAACGTAAAGCAGCAGCTGTGCCTCATGGTGCAGCAGTTATGTGCTCTTTTTATGCCGAAAAAGCAAAAAACGCTGAACTTTGGGATGTGGAAGGGCAACGATATATTGACTTTGTTGGTGGCATTGGCGTGTTGAACGTAGGCCACCGTCACCCCAAGGTGATGGCCGCCATCGCCGCACAATTAGAAAAAGTAACCCATGCTTGCCACCAAGTGGTGCCTACAGCTTTGTATGTAGAAGCTGCCGAACGCATCAACGCCTTGGCTCCTGGCGATACTCCCAAGAAAACCTGCTTCTTTAACTCCGGTGCAGAAGCTGTAGAAAACGCCATTAAAATTGCACGTCATTACACCAAGCGTCCAGCCATTGTCTCCTTTAGAGCTTCTTTCCACGGCCGCACCATGATGACCCTTGGTCTAACCGGCAAAACAGCCCCCTACAAAATAGGCTTTGGGCCTTTCCCCGCCGATATTTTTCAAGTGCCCTTCCCCAATGCCTTACACGGCATCAGCGTTCAAGATTCACTGGACGCCTTGAACGAGTTGTTCAAGACAGAAGTAGAAGCCTGCCGTGTTGCCGCCATTATCATTGAGCCCGTACAAGGCGAAGGCGGCTTTAACGTAGCTCCCAAAGAATTTATCAGCGCCTTGCGCAAAATCTGCGACGATAACGGTAGCTTGCTCATTCACGACGAAGTGCAAAGCGGTTTTGCCCGTACCGGCAAAATGTTTGCTTCCGAATACTACGACGTAGAACCCGATATTATGACCATGGCTAAATCCATGTCTGGTGGTTTCCCCATTTCCGGTGTGGTAGGTAAAGCCCATGTAATGGACTCTCCTCTACCCGGTGGCCTTGGCGGCACCTATGCCGGCAGCCCTCTTGGTCTTGCTGCAGTACTCGCTGTGCTTGACGTTATGGAAGAAGAAAACCTTCCTGCTCGTTCTCTTGCCCTTGGTGAAAAAGCCAAAGAACGCCTTGCAAAATTACAAGCCTCCGTGCCGCAATTACGCGAAGTACGCGGCCTTGGCTCCATGGTGGCCATGGAATTTATGAAGCCCGGCACCAA
>CAYJHX010000213.1:0-4227 GCA_964369395.1 uncultured Desulfovibrionaceae bacterium | reverse complement strand
AACATAGTCAGCATGAAGAACACGAAGGCTTGCATGCTCTTGCCAAGAAGGAACAGCGCATAAATGGGCAAAGAACCCAAGATAGGTGCCATAACGAAGGCAAGGATAATAACAATTTCTTCCCCGCGAATGTTACCGAAAAGACGCAAAGAAAGCGAAAGAGGACGCGACATATGCGAAACCACTTCCAGCGGGAACATAAGCGGAATAAGCGCTTTAGAGGGGCCAGTAAAGTGATTTACATAATGGAAGCCCCAGCGTTTCATACCAATGAAATTGTAATAGACAAAAACAATAAGGGCCATGGATACCGTAGTATTCAAGTTTGCTGTAGGCGCGTCAAAGCCGGGTAGCAAGCCCATAAGATTTAAGGTAATAATATAAATGAAAATAACAGCAAGTAAGGGGACAAATTTGGCCCCGTCTTTTTCACCAAGGTTGGTACAGACAAAATCGTCAATGGTGCCTACGACAGCCTCAAAGAAATTTTGTAGTTTTCCCGGAACCATGGTAATATTTTTGCGTACGCGATACGACACAAAAAACAAAAAGGCCATGCCTACCCACGTATAGAAGACATGCTTAAATTCAACAACTTGCCCACCAATAGTGACATAGTCCATGTCAAAGATGGTAGAGAGTAAGACTGGATGCGGCAATCCACCTGCCATAATACACTCCTTCCTGCTTATGCCCGTTGAAAATGAATACGGGCAAAGGTTCCCAGCGCTAGAGCCATGCTTGCCGTTACCCCACAGACAACGACAATGGCCGAAGCATTAAATACCACAAAGGCCACATATAAAACTACGGCGGTAATAACCAACCTTAAAGCCGACCTGATAAGCAAGAGGAAAAGCAATCCTCTTGAATACTTTGTAAGGGAAAACCCTAGCACTTGTCCAGAGATTCCCCAAAAAATATGCGCAAAAAGTGCAATGCCCAAGGCAAAGGTGAGTCCATGCTCTGTCCACGGCAAAGCTATCGTCCCCGCCACCACAGCCAAAAGTACAAAAATGATTTGACTTTTAAGCATACGTCGCACAAGAGGATTTTGAAAACCTCTACGCCAAAGCCAAGCATCTACAGCGTGTACCGAGCGAGCAAGGACATTAGGCATTCTTTTCCTCTTTTCCAACAGAGCTGGCAGCCCCGTCAACTGTGGTAGCATTTTCCCCCGCAGGGGCAACACCTTCCGCACGGGCGCCATGGGTCGCGGTAGCATTTTCACCCACACCGCGCATGGCGGCTTGCTGTGCTTCTTTTTCTTTTTGCATTTTTTTCAAAAGATGTTGGCTATCCCTATGCACATTTAAAAAACCTGCACCAATACCCACCAAAAAGAAAGCAAGTTTCATCCAAGGCGAGGTACCAAGCCACGCATCCAGCGCATAACCGATACCAAAACCCACAATGGGGCCGCTAACCATATGCATACCAATGGTGCCAGCAGTAGCAAAAAGCTCCATGGACTTACTTTTTTTCTTTACTCTTTCTTGCAAATTCATGCGGTACACCTACCTCATATATGAAATATATTGAGGCCCTTTGAGAGTTTTGTCATGACGCTTTATTCTCAAAAAAGCTTGTACCCCATTTCACAAGGCCAGCTCAAACTAGCACAGCTCAGACACGAGGTCAATATTTTTTGCAAAAGCTTTTCTTAAGATTGGCCCCTGTCAATTATTTTCAACCATATAATTTTAAGAGCGCCGTTCAATGCCAAAAACTGCCGAAGCAAGCCATACCTTTATCATTATGTAGAGCTCTTATTTTACGATAGTAACCTTCGATAAAAATACGTTCCTTTTAGCGAAGAGCCAATAGAGCGCAACTTTCCACATGGGCCGTCTGCGGAAAAAAATCTAAAGGAACAAGCTTTTGCAAAGAATAGCGTGCACTCAACAAAGCCATATCGCGAGCCAAGGTGGCAGGATTACACGATATATAGATGATGTGCTTAGCCAATGCCTGCAAAAGCTGTTGCACACTATCCGCATGCAAGCCCATGCGCGGAGGGTCTAGCAAAATAAGATCAGGTCGCGGCCATGAGGGCAAAATATCTTTAGCATCACCGGCGGTATACTGGCAATGCGTAAAACCGGCACGCTGCGCATTTTTCCGAGCTATTGTAATGGCTTTTTCATTAATTTCTACGCCATACAATGCAGAAGTCAAGGGCGCCAAAGCCAGCCCAGGTGCCCCCACACCGCAATAGACATCCCACAGACAAGAGGCTTCTTGCCCATCCAGCGCTTCTTGCGCCATGTTTTTTACAATGCCACACAGATTTTGTGCCGCCGCAGTATTAACTTGAAAAAAGGCATTGTGTCCAAAGTCGTAGGTGATAGCCCCCAATTGTTCACGTAAAACATTCTGCCCTAAGGTGCATATGGTTTGTTCGCCTTGCGCCACCATACTGGCAGAACGGCGTTCTTCCAACACAAAACCGGTAATATGAGGGTGTAATTGTAGCAGTTCTTGCCCAATACGGCTTAACCGCAAACGAGCATTTTTACCCGCGGGGGCTGTAATAAGGTTGACCAAAAGTTGCGCTTGCCCGTTTTCTTGTAGAGTATGAGGGCGACGAAGAACCGCATGACGCAACACACCTACTGGTTCTTGTTCCCCTTTGTTAGACGTTGTTTTCCCTCGAGATTTTAAAGGCGTCGCCCCTTGCCAAGCGCGAAAGCCCGCTTTTTGGCATAAAAGGCGTAAACTTTGCACAATAGCTAAACATTCCTTGGGCATCAATAAACAGTGCGGTACAGGCATTACGGCATGAGACCCCTTAGCCCGTAAGCCTAACACAAGAGAATCTCCTTCCTTGTTTGTAGCAACGTGTCCCGCAACACTTTCAGAACCTGCTTGCTCTAGAGAATATTCTCCATTTACCCCTGCCTGCCCAAAGGCAAATTCCATTTTATTGCGATAGCCCCACGCTTGTGGCGAAGGCACTATGGGATCTATACATTGCATATTTTCGGGGGGTAGCTTGGCAATGCGCGTCATGGCCTCATGGACCATGCGCTCCTTCCAATACAATTGCGCTTCCGGTTGTAAGGTCTGTAAGGGACAGCCGCCGCAATGCTCAGCATGCACACAGGGCGCTGCTTGACTATGCGGTGCTTCCTGCACCACCTCTAAACATAAAGCCTCGGCAAAAGACTTTTTGCTTTTGGTAATACGTGCCCGCACCACTTGCCCTGGCAAAGCGTGCTCTACAAAAATGACGCGTCCTTGCGGATCGTCCACAAGGCGCCCCACAGCCCGTCCGTCATGGGAAAGGGAAGTGAGTTCTACAAGATGTATGGTATCAATATTCATGAGTGGGTATACTATTCCTTACGTTTTTACCCTTGTTAAACGCCCAATAAACGCGTTTTGAAAGGAGAGGGGGGCTTGGGAGGAGAGGAAAACTTTTTGGCGTTAGCACTTGTCCCTTTAGGGGAAAGTTTTCCTCTCCCCCCAAAAAAAAGAAAACTGACTTCTCAAATAACTCTACTAGGGCTTACCTTGAGTAGTATGGTACACCCTTGGTATCATATACATAAGACCCACTTCTTCATTTTTTGCTTCAAATTGTGTAGCCACAATGACTGGGCCTAAGTTCCACAAATGCCCTTGGTCTTGCTCTCCGGCTATGGGCGGGCCAAAGCGTTGCGTGACCATATCTTGTATTACTTTGGCATCTTTTGCCGTTTTGGCAGGGTAATCTATTTTAATGAAACCAATTTCTTGATCACCCTTATGGGTTTTAGCATCATTACTGCCATAACAAATGGCCATTTCTTTAGAGCCGGGCACAACCTTACCCAAGTCGTAGACATCGCAGATATAATTGATATCTTCGCGTAAGGCCGGCACCTTCGAAACGCTCAATGCTGAGCGCATGGTGGCTCGCGTAACCCCTTTACTACCGCTCAAGTCGGCACCAAACAACGTGACCTTAGGGAATTCTTGTGGAAATTGCTCTTTAGCCATATCAAAAAGCTCGTCTTGCGCCGTTAAGTTTCCGGCCATGGTGGCGCCGTACAATAATAATGTAGCTCGAGAAATATTTTTAGGAACCCCTTGTCCTACACGGTATAAATGCCCTAAACGAGCTTGAGCCGCCACATTTTGCCCCGCTGCTGCATGGCTATACCAAGCCACGGCATCTTTAAGACTACGCACCACGCCTTCGCCACGTTCATACAACACGCCAAGGGCGTATTGAGCATCGTG
>CAYJHX010000212.1:0-4238 GCA_964369395.1 uncultured Desulfovibrionaceae bacterium | reverse complement strand
AAATCAAGAGTAGGCGCAATTTACTTGCGCCGTTAAGCGATTGATTTTCGTGCCTCTTAGTCCTGCACAATTACTTTTTCAGTACAGTTTTCACAAAATTATACTGAAAAAGTAATTGTGCAGGACTCTTAAAGAAGAAGCCTTTTAGCCCCCTTCGCAATAGCATGCACAGCAAGCTATAAGCTCTTGCCAAAGGTTGCTTTTTTTTATAAACACAACGCTTTATATATTTGGAGATTTTGATGGGACGTTTTTCTGGTTTTGATGAAGTGTATGCTGCACTGTATGTAGACTTTGACAATATTTACACACGTTTTCTTGAAATGGATCCTGAAGCGGCTCGCGCCTTTGGTACCTTGCCCCATCAATGGATTAAGTGGCTGGAAACCCACGCACTGCGTATGTTGTATGGCGATGGAGTGCGTCGACGCATTTTAAAGCGCATCTGCTATATCAACCCACAACGCTATCATGACTTTCGCACCAATTTTATTCGCGCGGCCTTTCGCGTGGTAGATTGCCCGCCTTTAACCAATCAAGGAAAAACCAGCACAGATATCCATTTAGTCATGGACTGTATGGACGATCTTTCGCACTCTACCCGCTTTGAAGAATTTATTATCCTTTCCGGCGATGCCGATTTTACCCCTCTGCTTATCCGTTTGCAAGAGCATGCGCGCCGTACTTTAGTGCTTTCGGTGGGCTATTCTTCTCCGGCCTATACAGCAGCTGCTTCATGGCGTATTCGCGAAGATTGGTTTATGCGCCAAGCCCTCTTAGAAGATAATAGCTTAGAAAATGGTTCTTTAGGAACCATTCCCCCTCTCGACACCAATGGAGTATGGTAAATGCTTTTAGAAATAGGTCTTATTGTGGGTGGAATTCCCGTAGGTTACGCTTTACGCAAAAGCAGCTTTGCTGTGACAACTACAGGACATGCCCTTTCAGCAGTCATCTATGCCTTACTTTTTGTTATTGGCCTCAACCTTGGCAATGATGAAAGCTTACTTTTACGTCTTGCGGACTTAGGCGTTCAAGGCGTGCTTATTGGTATTTTAAGTGCCTTGGGCAGTGTTTTTGCCATCTGTTTTCTTTTTCGTTCTTTGTTTCCCGCCATGCCTTCTACTACTGCGCAAAGTGGAGCTGTGAAAAATGCAGCGACGGAACCAGAATCAAGTTCTCTGTCAAATTCTGTCTCTGATTCAACACCAGAGTCCACGATAAATTCCTTAGACACATCGCACGCACCATCATGCCCGCACACGACAAAAAAGGAACAATAACTATGAAAAGCGCACTCTTTATATTGTTCTTTTTCATTGCCGGCATCATTGTGGGCACCCAAGACCTTGTCAGCAATGCCACGGGCGATACGCTACTTAGCTACGCCTTGTATGTCATGTTAGTGTTGGCTGGTATGAGTATGGGCTTTGATACAAGAAATTTTCTGATTATTCGAAACTTTGGCCTGCGCATCTTGCTCTTACCTGTGGGCAGTGTGCTAGGTACGTGTTTTGGCGCCATACTGGCTTGGGGTCTTTTATTAGCATTACAATACCATATATCTCTTCGTGATGTTCTTGGTGTAGGCGCAGGCTTTGGCTATTACAGCCTTTCTAGTGTTATGATTACCCGTTTTGGCGATGCCGAGCTTGGTTCTGTGGCCCTTATTGCCAATGTCAGTCGCGAGCTACTCACCCTACTTTTTGCCCCCTTACTGGTACGCTATGCCGGAGGTCTAGCCCCTGTAGCTGCCGGCGGCGCCACCACCATGGATACGTGTATGCCCGTCATTGCCCGTTATGCCGGAGAACAATACGCCATTATGGGCATTTTTTCCGGCATGGCTCTCACCATTGCCGTGCCTTTTTTTGTGACGCTTATTTTTACATTTTAATGAAAACAGAAAAAAGCACACGCCTTTTCTCTGTTTTAGCCTGAGCCCTCACTCTAAAAAAAGATATTTTCTTTGTCAGAAAAAATTGATTTTTCGTAGAGAGATTGACCTTGGCATCAGGCTATGATAAGATTTAGAATCGTTTTGACATTGAATATTAAGGAAAAATATGGCTCGTATTCTCTATGGCATTCATGGTACAGGGCACGGGCATGCCATGCGCGGACTGACCATTGCACGACAATTGCGCGAGCATGAATTTCACTTTGTAGCCAATGATGATGCGCGTAGTATTTTAGAAAAAGAATTTCCCGTCTACCCCTTACCCAATTTGGGAACGGTATTTAAGAATTATAAGGTAGACATGAAAGCCACCGTTGCGCAAGCTTTGCCTATTTTATGGCAAAGGGAAAAGTACATACGCCAAACTGTAGAAATTATAGAACAATTCCAGCCAGACGTATGCATGACGGATTTAGAGTATTTTGTACCAAGGGCAGCAGAACGCAAGAACATCCCTTGTCTTACCCTTGATCATCAGCATGTCATTACCTGTTGCAAGCACGATTTGCCTAAAGACATGCTTTGGGATTATTATGTGCAGGGGCTTACCCCTAAGTATTTGTTTAAGCCTACGGCACAAAATTTGATTGTTTCCTTTTATGCGCCTCCCGTGGATTCGCAATATACAGCAAGGGTGGTGCCCCCCATTTTGCGCGATGCTGTTTTACAAGCAAAGCCTCAAGATGATGGGCATGTGGTGGTATATCAAAGTAACTCTACCCATCGGGCCTTAGTAGATTTTTTACGTACGGCCACCCAAAAAACATGCTACGTATTTGGTTATCAAAAGCAAGAAGGCCAAGAGGGCAATGTTATCTTTAAGAAAAAATCTGAGCACGATTTTTTAGCTTTGCTCGCAAGTTGCTCTTATGTAGTACAAGGCGGCGGGCACACGCTCATGACAGAATCTTTGCATTTGGGCAAACCCATTCTTACCTTACCCATTATGGCCATGGTAGAGCAACGATTTAACGCCTTATATATAGAAAAACTTGGCTACGGCATGCAGGCCAATATGCTGCACCTGCATAAAAATCTCTTGCAAAAATTTGAAGAAAATTTACCCTTATACAGAAAAAATATTGCACAGCAACAATTTTGCGGTAATGATTTGGTTTTTACACTTGTAGATACATTTATCCGCACTAAAAAACTTGATTTGTTTTCAAAGAACGTATAGCGTTCTGACATATCGGAGAGCATGCGACATGAAAACCACAGAAGTGATTCATGACTTTATAGAAGCGACAAAATTTGTGTTTATGACCATGACACAAGTTACCCTTACGCCTGGGCGGCCGTTTTTAAAAACGGAGACCGTCTCTACTGGCGTCATTTCGGGAATTGTACATCTCTGTAAAGATGAACATAAAGGAAGTATTTCCTTAAGCATGACCAAAGAAGGCGCCATGCACGCCCTACACGCCATGTTTGGCGACGATATTGGCGATGCTGACGAAGACGCCAAAGAAATGGTGGGGGAACTGCTCAACATTTTATCTGGTGACGTGCGCCGTCGTTTTTCTGAAAAAGGGCTTGTTTATAGCGGCGGAACGCCATCTCTTTTGGTAGGCGAAGGCCACTGTATAGAGCACTCTAGCACAGCCCCCATTATTGCCATTCCTTTTGCCTTGCCCGAAGGCTTTTGCGTCATAGAATTTGGCCTTGACGTCATTGAATAAAGAAATTTATTTCAAGTATCTCATAGTTTTCCCTCCTTCTCTTTTCCGCTCACACAATCTTTTTATCTTTAAATAAAAACCTCTGCGCAATTATACAAAGGTCTCAAAGCTATATTTGAAAAGATTGTACAGAGGTCTTCAAATAAGAGGCCTGCACAATTACTTTTTCAGTATAATTTTTTGAAAATTGTAAAAAAGTTTTCAAAAGAAAAAATTTATAGTGCAGGACTAAAAGGCACGAAAATCAATCGCTTAACGGCGTAAGTAAATTGCGCCTACTCTTGATTTATCGGTCGCATTGACTACTGTCAACGCTCCATAAGACTCCACACAATAAATTGTGCAGGAGTCTTCAAATGGAAAAGGGAAACCTTTTGCCAATGCCAAAAAGTTTCCCTTCCCCAAAAAAGTATGTAACGATTTGTTTTGTTAACTATTTTTTAAATTTTCAATAATCTTCGTCAGTTCTTGCGTTTGCACAGAAAGTTCATGTACCGCCGAAGAGGCTTCTTGCATGGTCTGGCTGGTACTAATGGCAATGTCATTGATTTGTTCAATGGCATTGTTCATTTCGCTTACTGTGGCCGACTGCTCTT
>CAYJHX010000211.1:0-4241 GCA_964369395.1 uncultured Desulfovibrionaceae bacterium | reverse complement strand
TTTCGTGGGCTCCCACCCTCAAATAACTTTTCATGGCGACAGAGCTTTGTTTTTTTGTTGTGGCTTTGTTGCCGCATGCTAAAGAGTGTACAGTGTTTTTATGTTAGGCATTGTCAAATAAGCGCGTTTTGAAAAGGGAAGGGGGGTTGGGGGAAGGGAAAAACTTTTTGGCGCAAGCAAAAGTTTTTCCCTTCCCCCAAAAAAAGCATATCAAATTTTTTAGGTTTACCCGCCCACTTTCGTGGGCTCCCACCCTCAAATAACTTTTCATGGCGACAGAGTTTTGTCTTTTTGTTGTGGCTTTGTTGCCGCATGCTAAAGAGTGTATTGTGTTTTTATATAAAACATAGCCAAATAAGCGCGTTTTGAAGGGGAGAGGGGACACTTTTTGGCGCAAGCAAAAGTGTCCCCTCTCCCCCAAAGAAGAAAAGCATATCAAATTTTTTAACAGTCTTTTATCCGCACTTATTATAAGCACATCCTTGGCAGCGACTGCAGCCTTCTTGATAGATAAGCTCAGAGCCACACTCGGGGCAAACATCGTGGTGTATGGAGGAGGTATGGCTAGGCACTGTGCTTTTACCGTTGGCATCTTGCAAATAGCGTCGTTCCAGCACCCATGCTATGGCATCGGGAATGGAAAGTAGCAAGCCTTTATCTCGAAAAACAGGATGCTCGCCGCCTATACCTTTGATCTGACTGACAACATCTTTAACGCTGACACCAGAACGTAAAGCCAAGGAGACGAGACGCCCAATGGCTTCGGCTTTGGCGGTGATGGATCGCCCAGATTTACCAATGGTGGCAAAAACTTCGAAGGGTCTGCCGTCCAGCTCGTTGACGGTAAGGTACATGCCCCCTAGCCCCGTTTGTACTTTTTGGGTAAAGCCGTGCACAATGTCGGGGCGGCGGCGTACGTGACTATCGTGTTCGCTTTTGGGCGCTGTATCTTTGTAGGAAGGCTGCGCAGGGGCGGTGCTTTCTTCTGTAGCTTTTTGTTCTGTGTTTGGTGTTGCTACAGCATTTTGTGCTTGATCTTGTTTTTTCTGACCTTGGCCTGTGGCTAGAACTTGCAGCGATTTACAGCCATCCCTATAAACGGTAACGCCTTTACACCCTTCAGAAAAGGCCATCCAATAGATGCGGTAAATATCTTCAACGCTGGCAGAGTTTGGTAGGTTTACGGTTTTGGACACAGCATTATCGGTATGGCGCTGAAAAGCCGCTTGCATTTTTAAGTGCCATTCAGGGCTAATATCCATGGCTGTGGCAAAAATATGGCGTAAGTTTTTCGGCAAAAAGTCCATATGCCGAATGGAGCCTTTGCTGACAACGTCTTCCATAAGTTCGGGGCTATACACGTTATTTACGTGAAGGGCTTCTTCGAAATAGGGGTTAACCTCTACTAATTTTTCGCCATCCAAAATATTACGAGTAAAACAGAGAGCAAAGAGCGGCTCTACGCCAGAAGAACAGCCGGCAATGATGGAAAGTGTTCCTGTAGGCGCAATGGTGGTTACTGTGGCATTGCGGTAGGGGCCTTTTCGCTCTTTGGCATAGGTGGAAGTGGCATAGGCAGGAAAGGGGCCACGCTCTTGAGCCAAGATGGCGGAAGCTTCGTGGCTTTGCGTGTTGATAAAGGCCATAACTTGTTCACCAAGGGCAGTACCTTCAGGCGAGTCGTAGGCAATATCGAGTTGAAAAAGCATGTCTGCCCAGCCCATGACACCCAGACCAATTTTGCGATTGAGTTGCACTTTTTCCGCAATGCGGTCTATGGGGAAACGCGAAGCATCAATGACATTGTCTAAAAAACGTACAGCAAGGTGCACAATGCGCTTGAGCTCTTCCCAATCAATACAAGTGTCTGCAGAGTGCGTGGCGTCTGGTTTTCTTGTCACAAATTTTGCTAAATTGATGGAGCCAAGGTTGCAGGCTTCGTAGGGCAAGAGAGGTTGTTCTCCGCAAGGATTGGTGGATTCAATGGCACCTTGGTCTGGGGTGGGATTATCGCGGTTGATACGATCTAAAAATACAATGCCGGGATCGCCCGATGCCCATGCCTTGTTAACTAAAAGTGCGAAAACTTCTTTAGCGTTGAGGCGCCCTTGCTCTTGGCCTGTATGGGGGGCAATGAGGGGATAGTCTGCGCCTTGCTCTACAGCTTGCATAAAATCTTCGGTAAGACCCACAGAAAGATTGAAATTATTAAATTCACCTTCCATTTCTTTGGCCTTGATAAATTCTAAAATATCAGGGTGATCTATGCGCAGAATACCCATATTGGCGCCGCGCCTTGTGCCGCCTTGTTTAATTTGCTCGGTGGCAGTATTAAAAATGCGCAAAAAAGATAGGGGGCCAGAAGCCACGCCGCCAGTAGAGCCCACACGGCTTTGTGCAGGACGAATGCGTGTAAAGGAAAAGCCTGTGCCGCCACCGGATTTATGAATCATGGCGGCATGTTTAACAGCATCAAAAATTTCTTCAATGGAATCGCCCACGGGCAAAACAAAGCAGGCAGAAAGCTGACCTAGGGACGTGCCGGCATTCATGAGTGTGGGAGAATTTGGCAAAAATTGCCATGCGGTCATCATGGTATAAAATTCTAAAGCCAATGCTTCTTCGGTGTAAGGGGATGTGCTGTACTTGCCTTCTTCTTGGGCTATAGTTGCCGCCACACGCCAGAAAAGTTCGCGGGCATCTTCCACATGTCCTGTATCGAGATTGTGCTGATAATAGCGTTTTTTTAAGACAATTTCTGTATTGGCAGAGATGGGAGGATGCGGCAAGTTTTTAGGTATAGGAAGCATAGATAAAACCCCATGTTATAAGCATTTGTAAAAATAGTATGGCCATTACTTTTTAGGAATTTTTTTGCAAGGGGAGGAGTGGGAATCTTTTGTTAGCGCCAAAAAGATTCCCACTCCTCCCCTTGCACCCCTCTTTTCCCTGCAAAACACGTTTATTGTTTTGTGGTCATAGATAAACATATGCGAAATATACATAGAGTACACTTTGCTATATTGCAGCAAAGTGTACAGAATATATTGAACAATAAAAGTCTGTGGAGTGGGGGTAGGGGAGAAAACGTAAAGAGTTTCCCTTCCCTATAAAATACAACAAACAAGATGTTCTTGTTGCGTCAATTATTACATACTTTCTCTGGGAGTGCTACGCAAAATTTCGGCTAGACGCGCGTGAGCTTTGTCGGCGTCCATGCCTTGTTTTTGGGCGATGTGACTGAGGTTTTCCACGGCATCGCAGGGGCGCACATAGAGGGGGTCTATGTCTTGTTGATGGTATGAAGCCGTACTTGCCAAAAGACACAATGCCGCGGGGCTAGGGTGTTCTATGGGTAGCATAAAAGGGGACGTTGCAAGGCTAGGATTTTCTGAAATATCCTGAAAGATTTGCCGTTGATCTTGTATGAGGGGAGTCAGTATTTCTTCGTGGCGCACAAGGCCGGAGCCAAGAAGGAAAATTGGCGTATTTTTTTCTTCTTCTTTACGCATTGCTGGCGGTAACTGTGTAAAAATATCTTGTGGTGCACACAAAAAGGCGGGGCTGTGAGCCTGGGGGAAGCTGTGCCATGAGGATGGAGACTCTTGGCTTATGGCACAAGTAAAGTATTGGCAATGTACTACATGGCGTTTTGCATGGGTGAGTACGCAAAAGTGCAACTTTTTTTGTGCAAAGAGGGGGCTTATTGCCAGTGCCCCCGTAAGGGCTAGGGCTTGCATATAATCTATGCTCGCATTGTGTGCCCCAGTAATGCGTCGTATGGCGGCTACGGTACCCATGGTAAGACGTATACCAGTAAAACTGCCCGGACCGTGCACGCAAGCAAAATGGCAAATATCTTTGAGGGCAATTTTTTGTAAGGCGCACAATGATTGTAGGGCGGGGGTCAGCAATTCGGCTCCCTTAGTGGGGGCATGCCATTGCTGTGCACAGAGCATTTGGGGGCAAGGGGTGCTTAAATACGCGTGTGAATTGCCTGTATGTGATTCAGAGACGCCAGAATGCGAAGGAGTATAAGGTGTCGTTTCTGATGTATGCACTTGTGGAAATTCGTAGAGAATAATATCTAACTGACCTTCGGCGGCATTGAGCACGCAGCCTAAAGACATGGGAGGAGTGTTCATAGGAGAGACCTTTGCACAAGTATTTATAGAAGGAAATGCTGAGGAAACGCTGATTAATTATTTTCTTGAGGGGGGAAGGGGAACTTTTGCCAAAGC
>CAYJHX010000210.1:0-4259 GCA_964369395.1 uncultured Desulfovibrionaceae bacterium | reverse complement strand
GCATAATTCTTAAAATTGTTAAAATACATGGATTGCTTCGCTGCGCTCGCAATGACTTTCGTTGTAATACCAAGTCATTGCGAGAAGCGTAGCGACGAAGCAATCCATGATTTTTTAATTGTGCAGGAGTCTTAAAATAGTTTCGCGCAAAATAGTCTTTTCATCATTTTCTAAAAAAAGAACTCTATACAATTTACTGTGTAGAGTTCTTTTTAATGCTTTTTAGCTGATGAAAAGCAGTATACTAGCGTTTTTATCCTTCATTATATATAGATATGTCAAAGCTTCGCAATGGCGCGCCCATGAGCTGAGAAACCTTTTGTGCAGCGCGAGCTATTTCTACACGAAGCTTCGCACTTTTTTCCTCATCAAGACGCACAGTAGGTACAGAGCATCCCACCGTTGCCACAACAGCACCAGAGTAATCAAAAATAGGGGCTGCGGTGCAACGCACTCCGGGGAAAATTTCTTCATTATCAAAGCCAAGACCACCGCGTCGTATTTGCTGTAATTCTCGCAAAAAATTGTCTACATGTTCGCTGGTCAGCTCTGGTTGTGCAATACGGATATCTTTAAGAAGCAACATAAGCTGCCTTTCTTCTAAAAAAGCACAATAGGCCTTGCCTGAAGCAGAAGAAAAAATAGAAAATGAAGAACCGATGATGGAGTCTAAGCGCAACAATTGCAAACAAACCTGCTGTTCCACCACTACCATTTCTGTATTATGAGCCACACACAAGTTTACAGTTTCGTTGACAGTTTCCATAAGCTGACGGCAAGTAGAACGGGCTTGATCTGCCATTTTATTGTTGCCGGCCACACGCTTACCAATTTTAAAAAACTCTAACGTTAAGGCATAGTCGCCGCCCTTACTTTCTTGCGCCACATAGCCAAGCTCGCACAGCGTCAATAAAATACGTTGCAAAGTACCTTTGGGCAGGCCACTTGCTTGAGCAATTTCACTAAGGCGCCAAGAAGATTTGCGCGACATGAGCGCAATAACATCAAAAGCTTTAGCCACAGCATTGATGGTATAATATTTTTCCTTTAGCACGCATCCTCCTTGACAATGTATTATAAAAATCCGTTTAAAAAAAATTTTAGACAAAATGAGCAGCGTATCATTTTTTTGCATAGCGAGCTTGAAAAAGGCAAGAAACAGGAAAAGCAAAGTTTTTTGCCAAATAAAACGCAGCAAAATCTCAGTAAGCGAAGTAAAAAATGGTTCTCTCGAAAGAGATCGTATTTTTTCAACTGATTGGATGTTGTGTATTCGTATCTTTTGTACGCACAACCTTTTTCAAAGGCCGCTGGTGTTGAAAGTAAATTTCGACTACCCTTTCCTAAAGAGAACTAACAGTGCGGCCTGTCCACACACGCGGGGTTGCGGCCTCATAAAAGATAGCTTATTTCAACAATTTGTTCACATAAAGGAGTACAGAGTTAAAATTGTATAGAACATGCTTGTTCGATAGCTTTATTTACCACGCATCAAAACGTAGGTACTTACTGCCAAACATGTATACAAGCATGTTCTATTCAAATTATACAGAAAACATACAAAAAGCAACTACACAGAATCTCTCTTCAGAATTTCCATACCTTTTTTAATAATAGCTACACAAAGAGCCATGGTTAAGAACATCATCAAAACACCGCCCAAGGCAAACATGCCCCGCAAAGCAGAAATACCGATAAGTGTTACAATGGCAAGAGCCACACCGCCAATATTAAAACCCCAAATAATTTTCAAATACTTAGGAGCTTCTTCCTCGGCAGAAATACCCTTGGTGGAAATAGTAGCCAAAACCGAAGTCATGGGGTCTACCAAGGTTACGAAAGAGATAAAGGTTACCACCACAAAAATGGCAATAAGTGCGGTACTCATGGGGAAGTTTTGTAAAATACTGATAACAGTAGATTCAAGCCCCTGAGTTTGTACGTATTTCCACACGTCGGTAATACCCTTCCATTGATAATATACAGCTAAGCTACCGAAGGTATTGATCCAAAAATACACAAACATACTAGGAGCCAAAACGTTCATAAGCAAGAACTGTCGTACAGTTCGTCCTTTAGCTAGGCGAGCCAAGTATAAGCCAATGGGCGGCGCATAGGCAAAGAAAGCCGCCATATAAATGATAATCCAAGAGTCAGCCCATTTATCTGTCAAAAATTCAGAACTAGCAATGGTGCTGTGTCTAAAGAAGTTGGTCAACATATAGCCAAGGGCTTCTGTGCCTGTATTCAAAATGTAAATAGTAGGGCCAAAAAAGAACACAAAAAACATGATGAAGAAAAACAATCTCGTATTTTGCGTTGCCAAAAAAGACATGCCGCGCTTAAGCCCTGTTGTGGAAGATGCCACAAAAAAAGTAGTGGCCACAAGGGCAATACCGGCATTCAGAGTGAAATCTCGAGGCAGTTCAAATAAGTAAGAAAGACAAGCAGAAATCATCATAATTAACGCGCCAGTACTACTGATAACTGTACAGCAGATGGAGAACAAACAAGCAGCATGAATAATGTTTTTCCACAAAGAATAGTTTTTTCTAGGCATGATGGGATCAAGGCCACTCATGATAGATAAAGGCTTTTTCTCATTAAAAGCCATAAGAGCAAAGGCCACGCCGCACAAAGCATACATGCAGTACTGAGCCACACTCCAATGTAAAGCGGATTGAGAAATAGCAAACAAAGCCGCCGTATGTGAAGCTGGCTCAATGCCAAGATTCGAAGGCGGTGTCATATAGTGATAAATAGGTTCGCCAATGCCCCAAAAAAGAATGCCGATGCCGATGCCGGAGCACAAAGAAATGGAAAACCATTTGACAATACCAAAGCTAGGTACGGCATCTTTGCCGCCAATACGGATGTTGCCAATGGGCGAAACAGTAACGCCAAAAGCAAAAAGCACAATGGCAAAACCCAAAAAAACAGACAACCATCCTAAATCGTGTGTAATGAGATGCTGGACGTCATCAAAGACAGTTTTGAAGTCTTGAGGAAAAAGAATTGCGCTAACAATGAAGGCAAAAACCAGTAAAAAACCAATAACAAAGGGGACGACGTCTAAGCTAGACGGGGAATTGTTCTCTGTAACGTGCATATTTTCTCCTCAGGCTAAAGTAAAACGGTGAACAAAAAACAACATCTTTGTCCATATATCATCAAAAAAACACAAAGTATACCTTTAAGTGCTTTTTGAATAGCTTTGAGGAATAATACCTTTCGTTAAACGAAAGAACAAGCAAGGTAGAATAAGGCCATGTAGCGCTTGTCACAAAAGTGCAAGTCTATACGCAGGAAACAAAGAATTTACAGATGTTCTCGAGGAGACCCCACAAAATATAGGTACGCAAAGAGTCCCCTAACACCAACTATTTTTATACAAATAGAAACACCATTACATATTTGTTTCCTCAAAAAAAGGCTTACTGCTTAAAACTATCCAGATAGGTATACAAAAAGGGCTTGCCTCACCAAAAGTAAAACAAGCCCAAAATTCATTACTCTTTGTAGCAAATGGCGTCGATTTCTAGTAAGCATCCCATGGCTATGTTGCTTACTTCTACGCACACTCTGGCGGGGCGATGGTCGCCCATAAATGCAGCATACACTTCATTAAAGGCTTTAAAGTCGTTTAAGTCTTTTACGAAAACCGTCACTCTGGCAATATCGGTGATTTTCAAATCAGCGGCATTGAGCACTTCTTTTAAGTTGGCCAAAGTTTGGTTGGCTTGCTCCACAATGTTGGTGCCCACCACTTCACCGGTCTCAGGGTGAAAAGGCACTTGACCGCAAGTGTAGTAGGTATTACCGGCCTTCACACAATGGGAATAAGGGCCCACGGCGGCGCTGGCTTTAGGTGCATGTATAAATTCCATAAATTCCTCCTCCTACGGTGCTAAAACGCAGCACTCTATAGTTATTTCATAAAATATACAATCATGTCAGAGAGAAAACAATGCTGACGGATTGTCTTTTTCAATTGACTACAAGATACTGTTGGGACATGCGTCCTGTATGACACATGTTGCCGCAAGTATCCTGCGGCTGATGGCAGTTGGCTCAAAAAGGGTGATATGCAAGGAAGACGAGATTTTTTGTGCAGGGAGTGTGCTCTTATGGCACTCGACCGGAACAAAAAACGAGTCTGACGAAGCAGATTGCCCTTTTTCAGCCAACTGCAAGGGGGCATGAGAGGCGGAGCGACTGCCCCCCACACCCCACGAGGTATGTAAATTATAATTCTTTCT
>CAYJHX010000209.1:0-4262 GCA_964369395.1 uncultured Desulfovibrionaceae bacterium | reverse complement strand
TTTACATAAGGGGCTTTTTAATACATAATGAAGCGCATTTTTATATAAATACAAAGCTCTTAAAAAAACAAAACTTTATTCATACCGTAAAAATAAGCGCACTTTGAAGGGGGGAAGGGAGCACTTTTTGGTGCAAGCAAGCCGCCCCAAAGAGCTTGTAGCCATAGACAAGGAGCAAGCCATACGAATATCGTGCGCCTAGGCGTCTTTTCCCTCCCCACAAAACAAAAAACTACATATCTCGAGGGTGCAACATGGCTTCAGGGGATAAAATCTTATCCAGCTCTTCTTTACTCAGAAGCTTACGCTCAAGCACAAGGTCATATACAGAAGCGTTCTTTTCGAGGGCTTCGCGGGCCACGGAGGCGGAGGCTTCGTAACCGATGTGTGGATTAAGCGCCGTCACAATACCAATGCTATTTTCCACCAAGGTGCGGCACACTTCTCTATTGGCGGTGATGCCATCGACGCATTTATCTTGTAGGGTACGCACGGCACGACGTAATCTATTGAGGCCATCAAAGAGGCAGTGGGCGATGACGGGTTCCATAACGTTAAGCTCTAATTGGCCGGCTTCGGAAGCCAAAGTTACGGTCAAGTCTTTGCCCATGACATCAAAGCACACTTGGTTTACCACTTCAGGAATAACGGGATTTACTTTGCCGGGCATAATGGAAGAACCGGGCTGTAATTGGGGCAAATTAATTTCATTAAGGCCGCAACGAGGGCCGGAAGAAAGCAAGCGCAAATCGTTACAAATTTTAGAAATTTTAACTGCAGCGCTTTTAATGGCCGCAGAAACTTGCACATAGACGCCGGTATCCCAGGTGGCTTCGATGAGGTTTGGCGAAAGCTTCACATTAAGGCCGCTCACTTCTTTTAGCTTGGCAATGCATAAGGGAGCATAGCCTTGCGGAGAGCAAATGCCCGTACCTATGGCGGTGGCGCCCATATTTACTTCAAGCAAGCAAGAGGCGGCGTATTCTAAACGCCCTACTTCCACTTCAAGGGTGGTGGCATAGGCGGTAAATTCCATACCTAGGGTCATGGGCACAGCGTCTTGCAATTGGGTTCTACCCATTTTAACTACATCGTTAAATTCTTCACCTTTAAGCATAAATCCGTCATGCAAATAACGAATGGCGTTGACAAGGCGCCCAATCATGGCATGCAAAGCAAGGTGCAAAGCCGTGGGGTAGGCATCGTTGGTGGACTGAGAGCAGTTTACATGATTATTAGGGTGGCAGTATTGGTATTCCCCTTTTTTATGTCCCATGAGCTCCAAAGCGCGGTTGGCAATCACTTCGTTGGCGTTCATGTTGCAGGATGTTCCGGCACCGCCTTGAAAGCAGTCTGTGGGGAATTGGTCATGCAATTTGCCATCAATAATTTCATCGCAAGCCGCGCAAATGCCTTTAAAAATATCTTCAGAAAGCAAGCCAAATTCTTTATTGGCCATGGCGGCGGCTTTTTTTACATAAGCAAAAGCACGAATAAATTCTGGAATATCTTTGATTTTGCTATGAGAAATATAAAAGTTTTCTACAGCGCGATAGGTTTGCACGCCGTAATACACATCATCAGGAATAACAAGTTCGCCTAAAAAGTCATGTTCTACACGAGTTCCTGCCATAATATTCTCCTGTTTTTTATGCATAGCATAGAGTTTATTTTAATGAATAAGTACAGAGGCCAAAAGATAGCCCACAATACATGCCGTGGTTACTCCAATAAGTCCGGGAATCATAAAACTATGGTTAAAGTACCATTTACCCACCTTGGTAGTACCGCTAACGTCAAAGTTCATGGTGGCCACATCAGAAGGGTACACAGGAAGGAAGAAGTACGCATAGGTGGCCGGAATAAGCCCAATGAGCACCGAAGGATGCAAACCAAGAGCAAGCCCCACAGGCAGCATAATACGCGCTGTAGCCGCTTGCGAATTGACCACCACAGATACTACAGCCAAGGCCAAGGCAAAAGTCCAAGGATAATCATGTACTATGCCGGTAATAGAAGCTTTAAAGGTAGGCATGGCGTATTGAAAAAAAGTATCACTCATCCACGCAATACCAAAAATAGCAATGGTAGCCACCATACCCGACTTAAACACCACTCCTTCGGGCACCTTGCTAGTGCTGGTGCGGGTTACCACAAGAATAATACCGGCAAAGCCCAGCATCATCATTTGGATAATTTTATCCATGGGGATAAGCTGGCCGCCAATGGTACGAACCTCTGGCACCATGGCCACAAAAACAATACACACAAGGGCACATAAGAAAAGCAGCACTGAAGTTCTGGCCGAAGCCGGCAATTCTTCTGTGTCTGCATCGGAAGGCACGGATTTACTCTGAAGCAATTTCTGCCACTTGGGGTCTTGCAAGCGGCGTTGATATTCGGGGTCATCTTTAAGCTCTTTGCCACGCTTTAAGCTATACAAAGATATAAGCAATACAGCACAAAAAGTCGAGGGTACCGTCACAGAAACTATAGTTAATAAAGTAATACTGGGGTTAATTTCTGCAAGTTGGCTTAAATAATACACGGTCACCGCCGCAATGGGGCTGGCGCAAATGCCTATTTGCGACGCCACAGAGGCCGCCGCCATGGGGCGCTCGGGGCGAATATTATTTTTTAAAGCCACATCGCCAATAATAGGCATAATAGAATACACGGCGTGCCCCGTACCCAAAAGCATGGTCACAAAATACGTAGTAAAAGGGCCAAGGATAGTTATTTGCTTAGGATTGTTACGCAAAATCCCTTCGGCCAAGCGCAACATATATTTTAACCCTCCGGCTGCCTCTAGCACCGAAGCGCAGGTGACCACAGCCAGAATAATCAGCATCACAGCCACAGGAGGCTCTGCCAACGGCATACGGAAGATAAACACTTCCACCATAAGTCCTAGAGCCGCAATAACCCCAAGCCCTACGCCACTGAAGCGACTGCCGACATACAGCATGCAAAATAAAAATAAAAACTCCAAATAGAGCATAAGCACCTCGCCCTGTTAATGACAATTGTAAAAAATTGTGTATAAAAATTAACCTATGGGACAAAAGCATACATTTATATACATGTCAACGTAGCCGCATGTCATTTACACATTTTTTAAAATATGTATATTTGAAAATGACTGTGCAGGTTTTTTATGTTTTCAAAGGGAAACAGAGTTGCCTAATACAAGGCAAACATCTCTCGAATTCTTGCAGGCTCTTTCGTTTGCAACAAAGCCAATGTCAGCAAAATACGCGCTTTTTGCGGATTTAAATTATCTGAAGCTATAAAACCGTGCTCGCTATCACTAGGAGTAGGCGTCACCACCCCCGAGCCTGTACGCGAAGAACGCACCACAGTTACACCATGTCCACTAGCGGCACTGTAATAAGAGATAACCTTTTCAGATAAACAGCCATTGCCCGTAGCCGCAATAACAATACCGTCGGGCTTGCTCTCCAAAATGGCCTGATGCAACACCGTAGATGCATCCATATATTCATACACAATATCCACCCGCGGCAAATCTTCTGTGCTGTCTATATAAAAAGGCGTATGTATTGTATGTAAACGCGTCACCATGCGATAATACACCGCCTTAAAGTCAATAACATAGCCCAAAACACCTAGTTCATGAGCCTGAAATGTTTCAGCAGAAAGTGTATTGGTCTTTGTCCCCTCTCGCGCCGCAATAATTTGCCCATCCAAAACAATCAACACGCCTTTTCCAAACGACTCTTTAGACGCTGCCACCCCCACAGCATCTAACAAATTTAAAGGCCCATCAGCGCCTATGGCAGTGGCTGGACGCATAGAACCAACCATCACTACTGGTTTTTCACTTTTCACCACCAAATTTAAAAAATATGCCGTCTCTTCCAAAGTGTCCGTGCCATGCGTTACCACTACGCCATCACAGGTATCTTCTTGCAATAAGGCATTGATACGTTTGGCAAGCTTTAATAAAATAGCATAGGTAAAACTTTCACTGGGCACATTAGCCACCTGCTCTGCGCTGATATGCGCCAGCTCTTCAATAAATGGTACTGCCGCAAGAAGCTCCTGCACCGACAAAGCCCCCGCCGTATATTGGGTAAAGTCCGTTTCCTTTTTTGCCGCACCAGCTATAGTGCCCCCCGTAGCCAAAATAGTGATATGAGGTAATGTCGACATGCTCTTCCTTCATAGCTTTAATGCAAGGGGGGCGCTGCCCCTCCACCCCGCCAAAGGGGATAATCCCCTTTGGAAACCCTATATAA
>CAYJHX010000208.1:0-4270 GCA_964369395.1 uncultured Desulfovibrionaceae bacterium | reverse complement strand
AACAAGCCCGTCCTCAAAATCATTGCACCACCCTACTTCCTTCCTACCAATGCGTATATTTCTTTGCTAGTCCAGCCTAGCACTTTTTGTTGCACGCGGCGGCTTACTTCGCGGGCTTTGCCACCGGCTTCTAATTCTTGCTGTAGCAAGGTCAACACCTCTTCTTCTGCAGTACGACTTTGTACTTCTGGCGGACCAATAATAACGGTGATTTCACCCTTTAAATCCTCAGGAATATGACTGTATTCTTCAAGGCGCGTCACAATAAACTCTTCAAAAGTTTTGGTTAACTCTCTGGCAATACATAATTCACGAGGGCCTAGCAAACTATGGGCAAGGCGCAAGGTGGCAAGCAATCGGTCTTTACGTTCAAAAAAAACAAGGGTGCAAGGCAGAGAAATATACGGAGCCAGCGTCTTTTCTTTAGCTGTGGTATCGCGGGGAAGGAAACCAAAAAAAGTAAAGGGTTGCGGGGCTATGCCTGCACCCATAAGGGCGGCAATGGGCGCGCAGGGGCCGGGCACCATAGATACACCATAACCAGCTTCGCGACAAGCGCGAACCAAACGGTAGCCCGGGTCGGCCATAAGGGGCGTGCCCGCATCGGAAATAAGAGCCAGCGTTTTACCTTCTTTTAAGGAAGAAAGAATTTCTTTACAGCGCTCTTCTTCATTGTGGTCATGTAAAGAGAGAAAGCCGCGGGCCTTCATGCCGGCGCGCTGAAAGAGCAATCCGGCGCGACGGGTATCTTCAGCAAGAACGCAGTCTACACTTTCGAGAATTTCTTGAGCGCGGGGGCTTAAATCACCAAGGTTGCCAAGGGGCGTTGCCACCACCCATAGTTGTATGGGGCGTGGGGCTGAAATCAAAGGCATTGTCATAAAATTCTACCTTATACGTTAGGACAGGGTGCTCTTCGTAGGTTACGGCAACCACAGCAAAGCGGCAAGGTTTTTCCCAAGCGTCATGAGCGCTGAGCCACACATGAGCAGCCTTCTGTAATGTTTTTCTTTTTTTATAATGCACACCGTCGAGGGGCGAGGCCATACTGTCCTTTTTGCGGGTTTTTACCTCCACAAAAAGGATTCCTTGGGCATCTTCTGCTATAATATCTATTTCTAGAGAAGCGTGACGCCAATTATGTTGAAGAATACGCATACCCTGTTTTTGGAGATAGGTTGCGGCAATGCGCTCCCCATCTTGCCCGATACGCTGTTTGGCGGTTTGCGGCTTTTTTTGCGCTTTACTTTGCCCAAGACCTTGAGTGAAATGCTGTATTTTTTCCCAAAACATTAGAATAAACTGCCCTGTGTGGCTACAATTGGCGCATTTTTTTCGCAAAGCGGGGCAAAGGTCATGCGGTGCAAGGGACAGGGGCCGTATTTTTCGATGGCTTGTCGATGTTCTTTGGTGCCATAGCCTTTGTGCTTGGCAAAATTGTACTGAGGCCAGCGCCTATGTAAGGTTTGTAAAAGAACATCCCTATGGGTTTTCGCCACGATGGAGGCCGCCGCTATACTGGGGATAAGACCATCCCCACCCACAATGGCTTTTTGTTTGGGTAAAGCACGTTTATAATGACTTTGCCAATATGTTGCCAAGACTGCTTGAGGGATGACTTTGTTGCCGTCGATGGAAAGAGACGCCGTGTACCCTTGCGGATGGCGTTTACATAAAGAAACAAGCGCCTTACTCATGGCGTGAAAAGTGGCTTGCAAAATGTTTATATCATCAATGTCTTGTTGCCATACAAGACCAAGACCCACTTGCGCCTTGGCAAAAATTTCTTGTACCAGCGCCGTTCTTTTTTTGGCCGTAAGCTTTTTAGAATCGTCTAAACCCGCAATGTCGCATTGCTCAGGCAAAATAACTGCCGCCGCCACCACAGGCCCAGCAAGACAGCCGCGCCCCGCCTCATCAATGCCAATGATGGGGGCGACACTGGAGTTTGCTGAAGGAACATCGTTGGCATTGCTAGCGGTACTTTTTTTCAAGGTGCGACAAACGGCCCCTTTCATAGCTTTCCTCGTAGGATCTTTCATGCAAGGCATTGCCTTAACAAAAGAACACCAATGGGTTTCCAAAGGGGATAATCCCCTTTGGCGGGGTGAAGGGGCAGAGCCCTTCCCCTTCGGAGAAATTCATCATAAATCGTACTATGTTTACACCTTAAGCAACAGATGCACCTTTTTCAAGACTAAGGAAAGGCTCAAATTTTTCAGCCTTTCCTAATCGTCGCCTACTTTTAAGGCGGCTAAAAAAGCCTCTTGGGGTAATTCCACATTGCCCATACGCTTCATGCGTTTTTTACCTTCTTTCTGCTTTTCTAATAATTTACGCTTACGGGTAATGTCGCCGCCATAGCATTTTGCGGTGACGTTTTTGCGGAAGGCCGAAACGGTTTCGCGAGCAATAACTTTTTGCCCAATGGCGGCTTGGATAGCCACCTCAAAGAGCTGGCGCGGAATGGTGCGCTTAAGCTTGAGAGCCAAGGCTCGCCCATAATGGTAAGCTTTATCTCTGTGTACAATAACAGCCAGTGCGTCGACGGGTTCGCCGTTAAGCATAATATCCAGACGCACTAAATTGGCGGGTTTGTAGCCTACAAATTCATAATCCATAGAGGCATAGCCTTTGGTGCTGGATTTGAGGCGGTCGAAAAAGTCAAAAACAATTTCCGCAAAGGGCAATTCGTAGGTAATGACCACACGATTGGCAGCAAGATAGTGCAAATTCTTTTGGATACCACGCTTTTCTTCACACAATTTAAAAACATTGCCCACATAATCATTGGGCACGTGAATGTCCATCTTAACTAGTGGTTCAAAAAGGGTATCAATTTTGGTGGCGTCGGGTAATTTTGAGGGGTTATCAATGTCCAAATGCTGCCCGTCGTGCGTGTCTACCTTGTAAATAACGGAAGGTGCCGTGGCAATGAGGCCCACTTCAAACTCGCGCTCAATACGCTCTTGAATGATTTCCATATGCAAAAGACCAAGAAAGCCACAACGATAGCCAAAACCCAACGCTTGAGAGGTTTCTGGCTCATAGGAAAAAGCCGCGTCATTGAGCTGTAATTTTTCCAATGCCGCTTTTAGGGCTTCATAATCGTCGGAGTCGGAAGGATACAAGCCACAAAAAACCATGGGTTGCACTTCTTTAAAACCTTCCACGGGCTCTTCAGCAGGATTATTCACAAGAGTAATGGTGTCGCCCACTTTGGCATCGCCAAGCTCTTTGATGCTGCCGCACAAAAAGCCCACTTCGCCGGCAGAAAGAGTTGGCATGTCGGTGGGTTCTGGAGAAAAGACCCCCAGACGCAACACTTCGTATTCCTTACCTGTAGCCATGAGGCGAATACGTTCATTTTTCTTAATAGTGCCATCCATAATACGGAACAGCACCACGACCCCTTGATAGCTATCGTACCAAGAGTCAAAAATAAGGGCTTTGAGGGGCGCATCGGGGTCGCCTTGAGGGGCAGGCAAACGCTGCACAAGAGCTTCCAGCACTTCTGCCACGCCTTCACCGGTTTTTGCCGAAACGGGCAATGCGTCGGTACAATCAAGACCGATGGCTTCTTCAATTTCTGTGCGCACTCTGTCCACATCGGAGCTAGGTAAATCTATTTTATTGAGCACAGGAATAACTTCGTGGTCGTGATCAAGAGCCAAATACACGTTAGCTAACGTTTGTGCTTCCACGCCTTGAGTAGCGTCTACGACCAAAAGGGCGCCGTCACAGGCAGCCAAAGAGCGCGACACTTCGTAGTTAAAGTCCACGTGCCCGGGGGTATCGATGAGATTCAGAATATATTCTTTCCCCGTTTTACTGGTAAAGGGAATGCGCACCGTTTGGGCTTTAATGGTAATGCCGCGTTCGCGCTCAAGATCCATCTTATCAAGATATTGATCTTTTTTCTCTCTATCCGATACAAGTTCGGTGATTTCGAGAATGCGGTCAGCCAAGGTGGATTTACCGTGGTCGATATGAGCAATGATGGAAAAATTACGAATGTGGTCGAGTCTGGACATATGCTTCCTGTATGTAAGGTGAAAGTGTTTTGCATGCTCATACCGCAAAGTGCGCCAAATGTCCAAGGGTGAATTTGAGGCTCTTGCGCAATTTATAAGAATTCTGATTAATTATTTTTCTTGAGGAGGAGGAAGGGGAGCTTTCCCCTAAATAGTGTCGTCAAATGTGATTTTTTTACAAAATTATTTAAGGAAACGCTGATTAATTATTTTCTTGAGGGGGGAAGGGGAACTTT
>CAYJHX010000207.1:0-4277 GCA_964369395.1 uncultured Desulfovibrionaceae bacterium | reverse complement strand
TGCACGGTGATTTTGCTTAAAAGGTCTTTGGGCACGTCTTCTAAATCCTTCATATTTTGTTTAGGGATAATAACGTGTTGTAAGTCTCTGGCTACGGCGCCAAGGATTTTTTCTTTAATTCCGCCTACGGGCAAAACTCTACCACGCAGGGTTATTTCTCCGGTCATGCAAAGGTTTGCATTGACGGATTTTCCGGTAAGAGCAGAAATGAGCGCTGTGCACAGGGTTATGCCTGCAGAGGGGCCGTCTTTGGGGGTGGCGCCGGCGGGCACGTGCACGTGTATATCTTGCTTGCGAGAGAAATCTTGATCAATAGCAAGTATTTCTGCTTTGTTGCGAATATAGGAAAGGGCTGCTTGCGCACTTTCTTTCATAACATCGCCCAGTTGCCCTGTAAGCAAGAGGGCTCCCTTGCCTTTCATGAGACTCACTTCTATATGTAAGACTTCGCCACCAAAGGGTGTCCAGGCTAGTCCAAAGGCGGAACCGGGGGCTAGCTGTTTTTCTTGGTCATCTTCTACAAAGCGTGGAATACCAAGCAATTTAGGAATTTGCCCTTCGGTAACTTTAAAGCCGCCTTCTTTGCCTTCGGCTTTTTTGCGGGCGAGTTTGCGGCAAACGGCGCCAAGCTCTCTTTCTAGGTTACGTAGGCCAGCTTCGCGTGTGTATTCTTTGATAACGCGCTCAATGGCCGCATCAGACATGCTGACTTCTTTGGTCTTTAGGCCATGGTCTTTAATCATCTTGGGCAGCAAGTGAATATTGGCAATGGCCAGTTTTTCGTGCACGGTGTAGCCGGGCAAGGTAATAATTTCCATTCTGTCCTTAAGGGCAGGGGGAATGGTATCTAAGGTATTGGCTGTGCACAAAAACATGATTTTCGACAAATCGAAGGGCACGTTTAAATAGTGGTCGCTAAAGC
Source organism: uncultured Desulfovibrionaceae bacterium (assembly GCA_964369395.1). Taxonomy (GTDB): domain Bacteria; phylum Desulfobacterota; class Desulfovibrionia; order Desulfovibrionales; family Desulfovibrionaceae; genus CAYJAD01. The sequence goes on along the minus strand of CAYJHX010000207.1, from coordinate 3,355 downwards.
TGAAGTTTTGTTCAGGGTCTAGCACTTCCAGCAGGGCCGAAGAGGGGTCGCCTCTAAAGTCTGTGCCTAATTTATCCAATTCGTCCAAAACAATAACAGGGTTTTTAGTGCCAGCTTGTTTCAGTGCTTGGATAATACGTCCGGGCATAGAGCCAATATAGGTGCGGCGATGCCCACGAATTTCAGCTTCATCGCGCATGCCACCAAGGGAAATACGCTGGAATTTACGCCCCAATGTTCTGGCGATGGAGCGCCCCAGAGAGGTTTTTCCTGTGCCGGGAGGGCCTACAAAGCACAAAATGGGGCCTTTAGATTGCGGGTTAAGCTTACGCACGCTCAAGTATTCTAAAATACGTTCTTTAATCTTGCTTAAAGCGTAATGGTCTTCATTGAGCACCTTAGCGGCATGCTTAATATCTAACGTATCGCGGCTGGTTTTTTTCCAAGGTAATTCTACCAACCAATCCAGATATGTGCGCACCACATTGGCTTCGGAGGAATCGGAATGCATGGACACTAAACGACGCAATTGCTTATCGGCTTCTTTGCGCACGTCTTTGGGCATGCCGGCCTTGGCAATGGCTTTACCAAGATCGTCCATTTCTTCTTCTTGATCTTCACCGCCGTCGCCAAGCTCTTGACGAATGGCCTTGATTTGTTCACGTAAGTAGTAGTCTTTTTGCGCCTTATCCATGCCTTCGCGGGCAGAAGATTGAATGCGAGCCTGCATGGTGGCTACTTCTACTTCTTTATTGAGTTGCTCATTGACCAATTGCAAACGCACGATGGGGTCTTGCTCTTCTAAGATAGCTTGAGCATCTTCAAGCTTCATACGCAGGTTGGCGGCAATAAGATCGGCCAGATGTCCGGCGTCATCCACATTTTGCAACATATTCACTACGTCGGTACTGGAAATACCACGCAATGTCAGAATTTTTTCGCTTTGCTCCCGTGCTGAACGCAACATAGCTTCCACTTCGGGATTAAGCGTGGTGCCATTTTCTTCCAGCGGCTCAATTTCAGCCTCAAGGAAAGGTTCGGTTTGCAAAAATGTTTTTACCTTGGCACGACTGACCCCTTGCACCAAAACTTTGATGCGCCCGTCAGGCATTTTGAGCATGCGCATAACGTTGACAATGGAGCCGATGGTGTAAAGGTCATCGGGGCCGGGATCTTCGGTGTCTTCTTCTTTTTGGGTGCAGACAAAGAGATAGCGATCTCTATCAAGAGTTGCTTCCATGGCCTGCACAGATTTATCTCTCCCTATAAAGAGAGGTAAAATCATATAGTTAAAGACAACTACATCACGTACGGTAAGCACAGGCATAGTGCTTGGAAAGGGCGAAGCTTCATCAAAGTTTTTGCTTGCTTCGTCTTCATTGGCTTCAAGTTCAGACTTTTCCGCCGTCCTTTCTTCTTGCTCTAGGGGCATGCTGTCACCGTGTATATGCTGTTGTTCATCGTGATTGTTATTTTTGTCTGACATATATCACTCCTCAAATGTCGTATACGGAATTTAATCCTTAAAAGTGTGACCTGATAAAATACTACGACATTCTTTTTCTGTAATAATAATATGCTCAATAAACGTTATGTTCATGTGTGGACTTAATTGTCGTAACTGTTCGGTAAGCATAAGGTCAGCCCGAGAAGCTTTAGAAGAACCGCCGGGGTGATTATGCACTAAAATAAAACCGTGCGCTTTGCGTTCAAGCACTTTGGCAAGAACATCGCGCGGGGTTAAAGGAATAGTGTCTATGCTGCCTTGCATAAGCTTTTCCCACCCAAGGCAACGCAAACCTGCATCAACCAAGGCTATCCAGCATTCTTCGTGGCTTATACCAAACAGTCGTTTTTTCGCCACTTGGATAATGCTTTCAGGGGAAGCTAAAACTTCTTTTTCCACCAAAGGGGCAGCGGCTGTGCGGGCAAGGCATTCTCTAAAGACTTGCCATAAAATCCACGTGCCCTGACCAAAACCTGGAACTTGTTCTAACTCTTCTTTGCGCGCTTGTAGTACTTGTCGAAGGGAACCAAAGCGTGCCAACAAATCTTTGGCGAGAGGTTTGGTATCTTTTCGCAAAAAAGCGTATCCCAGAAGTAATTCAAGTAATTCATAATCTGCCAAGTGCTGTGGGTCGCGTAGAAAACGTGTTTTTAAACGTTGACGATGCCCACCATGGGGAGTTTTTGTCTTGGTCATTGTCATAAGTAAACAGTATTACGTATTATGCAAGGGGTAAGAGATGAAAATTGTAAAAAAATCTTGCTATGAACGCGAAAACGTATGCTGAGAAGGTGAAAATAAGGCTGTGAGCTGTGTAACAATGGTTTCAAGGGCTTGTTCCACGTTTTTTTCACCACTTTTTATGGAATGTTCTGCCTGAACAATGTACATAAAAACGTTCGCTACACCAGAATATCCTAATCGTCGTGCACGGGCTTCTTGTTCCTGTGCTGATCTTGGGTGCAAGCGTACCGCTTCTCCGGCAAGGAGTTGCCACAGTATCTTAACATCTCTGGAAAGTAAGGCTAAAAACGGAAACAGTAATGCGTCTATATCGTTTTGGCTGCGGTAAATCTCGGCCCAAGCTGCGGAAAGATTTCCCGCATAAATATGCTTCATGAATGAGAAAATATCTGATTCAGGTACATAAGAACCAGAACCTACCATGCTTAAACAAATATGTCCTGCATCAGCAGCAAGGCGAAGCTTTTCGAGCTCGCTGTCAATGGCAGTCGCATCTGCAGGCACCGAAGCGCAAAGGGCTTGGAGGGCAGCGGCTTCAAAGGTGAGGTTTAATTTTGGTGCCTTGCTTTGAATATAACTCTTAATTCCCTGAATATCAAGCCCTGAATGGCGCCAAATCCAACCTTTTTTTTCGGCAAAGAGTAATGGCTTTAATTTAGTAAGGTGGGCAGCTAGTTTGGGTTTGCCTTTTTCAAAGGGGACTTCAAAACAAATAAGGAGCCATGTGAGTGGGTTAGGAGTTGCCATGGCGCCGGAAAGTTCTTTCCAGCCGGCGGCGTTGATATTTTGAGCATTGCGCAAGATAAGGATTTTGGGAGTGGAAAAAAGACCTTGCAAGGTGAGGTTTTCCCAAAAAGAAGAGGGTAATTCTTCATCACCCCAATACACATGTCTTTCCCAGGTTGGAGCTGTGCCCTTTGCATCTGTCGCATCTTTTGTAGCAGAGTCAAGTCCCATAAGGCCACCCATTCCACCGCTTACTAAACCACCGCCAGCGTCGCCGCTGACTTGGGCAGGGTATTGCACAAGCAAGTCTTCTATATGCTTTTTAATGAGGCCCGCGTCAGGGCAGATACAAAAATAAAATCCTGGTCTGGACATGGT
>CAYJHX010000206.1:0-4283 GCA_964369395.1 uncultured Desulfovibrionaceae bacterium | reverse complement strand
CATACGTAACCGGAGCAAAAAACGCGTCTGATGAAGCAGATTGGACTTTTTCAACGGCCTGATAAGTATAACATCATGAATATTTCTAGCTCGCCTGTGCTCTGGGCATCGCGCTGTTCCTTTGTTCTTTTGGGGATAAGTGTTGCCGTTTGGGGTGCTTTAATTCCTTATGTAACCTTACACCTGCAAATAGGCGAAGGCATCCTTGGACTACTCCTGCTTTGTGTGGGCTTTGGGGGATTGTGCGCTATGCCTTTTGCCGGAATATTGGCATCGCGTTTTGGCTGTCGACGTGTTTTGTTCTATAGCATTTTATTGAATTTTTTCCTTTTACTCTGTATTCCTTTGATATCGAGTATTGTGCTCATGGGCATGTGTTTGTTTTGCATGGGAGCCATGTCGGGCGTTACTGATGTTGTCATCAATATACAGGCTATTTTTATTGAAAAAGGACGCCAAGAGAATATTTTATCTGGTTTACATGGCATGTATAGCCTTGGAAATATAGTGGGAGCCATGGGCATGATTGGCCTGCTTAGCTTGGGAATAATGCCCTTGTATGCTGTAGGTGTTTTTGTGATGATGGCTTCCTTGTGTGTTTTCTTTTGTTTACCGTATTTTTTGCCTTATGGTAGCGAAGGGGAGGGCGAGTCTGTTTTTGTAATGCCACGTGGTATTGTGGTGCTCATGGGCTTACTTTGTTTTCTTTTGTATATGAATGAAGGCGTTGTGCTGGATTGGGCTGCCATGTTTCTCACCGTAGAAAGAGCTGTAGATCCGGCTCAAGCGCCTTTAGCCTTTGCGCTTTTTTCCCTAACGATGACCTGTGGCCGCTTGCTTGGGGATAAGCTTGCCCGCGTGTTTGGTGCAAAAAAATTGTTACTCTACGGGGTCTTTTTGGCTATGCTGGGCTACGGTATTGTACTTATAACTGATACTGTGGCGTTGTCTTTACTGGGCTTCGCTTGCGTGGGTTTAGGCTCTGCCAATATGGTGCCACAAATATTTTCTCTTTCGGCGCAACAAAAAGCTATGCCTGTACATATGGCCATTGCAGCTGTGACGACCTTGGGCTTTACAGGGCTTTTGGTGGGGCCAGTGCTTATGGGCTTTGTGGCAGAACTCACTTCTCTGGCAACTATTTTTGCTTTGACCATTGTATGCTTGCTTTTTGTGGCAGGAGCTATTCCTCTTTTGTTTCGCAAATGATTGTAATAGGTAATTTAAGACTCCTGCATAATTAAAAAATCATGGATGCTTTGCTGTCCGTTTGCGTAATTGCTCATTCTTCGCAAATGCAAACGCAAACGCTTTCGGCGCCCGTTGGCTGGCTACCTCGTCGTGGTGCTCTTCGTAATGGTTTAGTATTACAACGAAATTTATTTAAAACTGACAGGTTAATAAATATGATAGAAGAAAGAAAATATCTCACTTCACCTCGTACCCTTGTAAGCCCTCATATGCGCTATAAAAGAAATGGGCATAAGGGCGGTGTTTTTTGGTTTACCGGACTTTCCGGTTCGGGAAAATCTACCATTGCCCATGCCGTGGAAGAAAGGCTGTTTAATAAAGGTATGCTTGTTAATGTGCTTGATGGTGACGTTATCCGTACAGGCTTATGTTCAGATTTATCTTTCAGTCCTGAAGGGAGATCAGAAAATATTCGTCGCATTGCGGAGCTTAGCCGTATTTTGGCTCTACAAGGTTTTATATGTCTTTGTGCTTTTATTTCTCCTTTAAAGCGCGATAGAGACATAGCACGTGCTATTTTGCAAGATGATTTTTATGAAATATTTATATCATGCCCTTTGGAAGAATGTGAAAGGCGTGATGTAAAGGGATATTATGCATTGGCTCGTGAAGGGAAAATAAAAAACTATACTGGAATTTCTGCCCCGTATGATATTCCAGAAAATCCTCTTTTGACAGTAGAAACGCATCTGCATTCTAAGGATGCGTGCGTGGCATCTGTGCAAGCTTTTATTGAAAAAAATATTGTGTTTCGCTGATTTCTTAACATATATTTAAAAAAAACTTTATATTTTGTAAAATTCTCAAAAAAATCAAGAAAGACAGTTTTCATTTTTTTATGTATTTTTTTGCTAAAAAATCACGTTGACGTAAGTACTAACGCAATATATAAGAAAGAGAAGCTTTATACGTAACCCTCATGTTTTTTTAGAGATACATTAAAATTCCTGCATACTCCTCAAATATGAACATATAGGGATTGCTTTGCTTCGTGGTAATGATTTTTGCTCAACAATTAAGCTGTTGCGAGGAATATAACGACGAGGCAATTCATAGAGTTTTTATTGCGTAGATGATGTTTTAACTCTATAAAAAATATGAGTAAAATACTTGTGCAAGCTTCTTATGTTATTTTATTAAGCAAAAATTATTTTTAGGAGAATACTATGACAACTATTGCTATTGTAGGCGGTGTTATCGTCCTTATTGGCCTTTGGGCCATGATGACCATTAACGGTTTTAGAAGTAAGGAAATTAAAGTAGATGAGGGGCTTTCTGGTATTGAAGTAGCTCTTACCAAACGTTACGATTTATTAACGAAGCTTTTAAACGCCACAAAAGGCTACATGAAACATGAAAAAGAAGTTTTTAGTGAAGTTGTAAATTTGCGTAATCAGATGACGTCTAATATGAGTATTGAGCAGATGAATACCGCCGAAAAACAAATGGGCGGTATGTTTTCTCGTCTTTTTGCCGTGGCTGAAGAATATCCTCAATTGCGCTCCAGCAATGTTTTTATAGAGCTTCAAAGGGGCATACAAGATGCAGAAGAGCACTTACAAGCTGCCAGAAGATTGTATAATGTCAATGTTACAAGCTATAATACTGCCATTGCTATGATTCCTGCCAGTCTTTTGGCAGGCGGACGCCAAGCCAAAGTATTTTTTGAAGCAGAAAGTCATAAAAGAGCTGATGTGGAAATGACCTTTTAAGGTAGAGTCTTGCTATGAAAAATGATAAAAAAGACCTCGATGAAGACTTCAAGGCTATTATTAAGAGAGAAAAAAAGCGCGTCCTCTGGGGTATTCTTGCAAGTAGTATTGGTGCTTGTATAACGTATTGTGTTTACTATTATTTTGATAGTACTATCGAAAATTTTAGTCTTGCCAATATGACCTTAGGCCAAGACATTCTATTTTATACCAGTCTGTGTACTTCTTTTAGTGGCTTTGGCTTTTATATGGTTGCGTTAGACAACACTAAGAAACAGGTGGGAACCAGCATTATTAAAAGTGCGTTAAATGAGGTTTTTGACTCAGTAAGCTATTATCATGATGAACATTTACCCGCATCTCTTATTGAGAAAGCCGATATGGATTTTCCCTTTGACTGGGACCTTGTTTGGGGCAGTGACCTTGTTAAGGGCACGTACAAAGGGGTACATGTCATGCTGAGTGATGTACAGCTCTTAAAAAAAAATGACACAAATAGCGGCCTTAGCGACACCATAACGCAATTTGAAGGTTTATGGATGGTTTGTGATTTTAAAAAAAGACTTTCCACCGAACTTCGACTTTACGAACGTAGCCGCTTTAGGGATTCCTTTAACAAAGGCTCTGTACAAACTGACAGCACATCTTTTAATAAACAATTTATTATTGAGACAAAGGTTCCCCAGGAAGCTTTTTATATTTTAACGCCACATATGATGGAATATATTCAAGCCATGGATAAAAGAGCCAATGGCAACACCTACATGTGTTTTTTACGTCAAGGCAAGGTGCATATTGCCATTCATTCGGGAAGAAATGCTTTTGAAGTGGAGAATCTTTTAAGAGTCAACGTCGACAAACTTCGCAAGCGTTTTATTGGAGAGGTAAAATATATAACTGACCTTATTGACGAACTTCACTTAGTAGATACATTTTTTGAAGAGAACAAAAAAAAGAAAAAATCGCCAAAGAAGCGAAGCAATCTGCATTAGTAGCGTTTTTGAGTATGAAGCAGGGGGCTCAAGAGGCTGTTTAAATAGAGCAAAAAACAAGTCTAATGAAGTAGACTGTACTTTTTCAAACATCTGTTATTACTTTTTCAAGACTCCTGCATGATTAAAAAAACCATGGATGCTTTGCTGTCCGTTTGCGTAATTGTACAGGGAAACCTCTGCATAATTAAAAAATTATGGATGCTTTGCTGTCCATTTGCGTAATTGCTCATTCTTCGCAAACGCAAACGCCTTCGGCGCCCGTTGGGTGGCTGCTTCGTCGTTACACTTCGCGCAATGACTTGGTATTACAACGAAAGTCGTTGCG
>CAYJHX010000205.1:0-4292 GCA_964369395.1 uncultured Desulfovibrionaceae bacterium | reverse complement strand
TTTTGAAACAAACTTTTTCCACAGACTGTTATAAGAGTCCTGCATAATTCTTAAAGACGAAGCAATCCATGATTTTTTAATTGTGCAGAAGTCTTGTTATAGGTAATTTACACAATATGTCCATATTATCCTCCATCATCCAGCGTTGTAAACAAACATTGCTTTCACGTTCTGCCACAACAAAGAAGCCGTTCCTTCTGCAACATGCGCGCACAGTCTTTATTTCTTCACAAAAGAACACCATTGCCCTTTCTGTTTTAGAAAACCACCCTCAAGCGGTGACTGTTCTTTTTTACCCCGGCACCATGGCTTCGCCACATATGTATGGGCTTTTCCTTGAAGAATTGCACGCGGCAGGATGTAATGTGGTGGGTATTCATCCTTTAAGTCACGGATTAAGTCCTAAAAAACAGTGTGTTTTCACATTTGATGATATTTTGCAAAATGGAAAAGATGCGCAAATATGGGCAGAACACTATTTTTCTGGCCCAGTAGTGGTTAGTGGACACAGTCAGGGCGGCATTTTAGCTTTAGCACACGCCCTCAATAATCCCACCTTGGCAGCATGCTTTCCCATGGGCACTTTATTGCCACACAATGAAAAGGCCGGAAGCGTCACCCGTTTTGAAAAGCTGCTCCGTCATAGAGAGCTTTTTTTACGTGTCGTAGGGTTTTTAGCTCGTATATTTCCCTTTTTGCCTATTCCTTTTTGGCTCTATTTGCAACCCAAACGAATTTTTGCCCACGCGCACAAAGTTTTTGCTCCTGCCAATGGTGTACGTTTTTGGTATCCTCTTGCTTTTATTTCCAGTCTTTTTCATAAAGATTTGCATGAAACAGAAAAAAATGGTGCCATACAATGCCCCCTTTTTCTACTCAGCGCAAAAAATGATACTCTTTTCACATGGCCCTTGATGCAAGAGATATTTGCTAGCTTGCAAGCTCCGCAAAAAAAACTTATTGCCATTGCAGGCGGTGGTCATCTCTGTGTTGTAAGCCGCGTGTACGCTAAACAAATGGCTGCTTTTATAGCCGCTGAATGCGCTGGCCTTGGCCTGCCTATTTATATAAAAAAACAAAGGTAATTATGGACTATCAAGGATTATTGGTCGGCCTTGGCAACCCCGGCCCCAAATACCATGGAACGCGCCACAATATGGGCTTTTCTCTTATTGACTATCTTTTAGAACGCTGCCAAGACCACGGCCGCATGGAAGAGCTATCCGGTGCAAAATTCAAATGTGAACTCTGGCGAGCAAAATTTAGCCCCAGCGAACCCTGGTGGCTTTTTGCCAAGCCGCAAACCTTTATGAATTTAAGTGGCGTGAGCGTGCAGCCCTTGCTTGCTTGGCACAAACTGCAACCTAAAGACTTGCTTGTCTTACACGACGAGCTTGATATTGCTGCCGGACAGCTGCGCTTTAAGTTTGGTGGAGGTAATGCCGGACACAATGGCTTAAAATCTATTACGCAACAGCTTGGTACGCCAGACTTTTATCGCTTACGCCTTGGTATTGGTCGTCCTAGTAGTCCAGAACAAGGGGACGTTGCCACTTTTGTATTGGCACGCCCCAAAGAAGATGAAGCAAACAAACTTGAAGAGGTTTTGCCAAAAGCTGCGGAAGTGCTTGATGTTTTCTTTAACGAAGGTCTAAAACCCGCTACCAGTCACGCGCTCTCTTTTAAATAAAAAGTGTGTTCTTTGTTTGGGAGGCGCTGCCTCCCAATCCCACCGCCAAAGGAGATAATCCCCTTTGGAAACCTTATTCTATTTTGAGAGTCCTGCATAATTCTTAAAACTGCTGAAATACATGGATTGCTTCGCTCCACTCGCAATAACTTTCGATGTAATACTAGGTCATTGCGAGGAGCGTAGCAACAAAGCAATCCATGTTTTTTTAATTGTGCAGCAGTCTTATTTTGTTTTAACGCCTTCGCACCTTACTACGCATACTAACGTCAATGGTACATAAGGTCTTGCATAATTTATTACATTGCATATAGATTGCATCTTGTGAAAAAAATATTTTTTTCACAAAGTTTTCCCTTCCCCCTTGCCCATACGATAAATCGTACTTATCTTATTGGGGCAGGTGCTTATTCCTCTCTCTACTTTACCCCTCCCCTATTCAAAACAGCACAGCTTTCATTTTGTCCCGTTAATATACAGCTGGTCTCTTGGCTTTTACTCTGTTTTTTAGGCAATATATTCTACCTCACCCTCTAAAAAGAGCGAGGTCTCCCTTGTTTCAAGCCGATGAATTAGTGGTTTACCCAGCCCAAGGTGTTGGTAAAATTGAACGCATAGCCCAAGACGAAATCTCGGGTGTACAGTGTGAATTTTACATTGTTCGTATTGTTTCCAACAATATAACACTTATGGTTCCCGTACATAATGCCATGAACGTAGGCTTGCGCCCTCTCAGTGACAACACTAAGGCGCGAGAAATTTTAGACGTTTTGTGCAGTGACGATGATGTTGTTGTGCATACTGGCCAAAACTGGAATAGGCGTTTTCGCGAATATTCCGAAAAATTAAAAAGTGTCGATCTTACCGAAGTAGCCAAAGTGGTGCGAGAATTGTTGCTCATAAGCAAAAATAAAGAGCTTTCTTTTGGTGAAAAGCGCCTCTTAGAGCAAGCTATGTTGCTTATTACTGGTGAATTAGCAGAAGTTTTGGGCATGAATGAAAGCGAATTACGAGAAAGAATTCTATCATATTATCCCTCTTTTGTGGAAAAGCCCCAAGAGAATCTCGAATAAATTGCTCTGCTTTGTAGCGGTTTCCCTTATAAAATGCTTCTTCATATTTGGTGACATATATCAAAGAATAAAGATTGTGCGCACAGTTTTTCTTCAATAGTAAAAACGCCTTAGAAAAGTTGATTAAAGTTCTGACGTGCAGCAATGACGCTTATATTGCTTGCACGTGCAGGGTTTGGAAATTTTAAAAATAGATACTTAAAGGTACTTCGGTAAAATTTGCTTCGGACTACCATTTTTCGCTTGCTTTCCCCGCTAAACATAGGTATCTTGCTCTTGCTTCGGTAATTCTTCTTAGTTTGTCCTCATGCATGGCCTTGATATTTTCTTCGTAAAAGGGTCTCCTCAATCAAGAATATGTAATGTCATACATTTAGTACGTACTGATAGAAAGCAATATGCCTGAGCTACTGCCGAAATAAAACCGCGCATTATTTAAAAATACGCTTACTCCTTTAGCTTGCTTTTACGCGCCGCCTTGTACTTTCCTTCCTTATAAAAGTACAAGAGTGTGGAGATACTAGAGTATTTTAAGCAATGGTCTATTTCTTGCGAATACTAATAGTTGCAAAAACAACTGTTATCCACAATAACCAGCATGTACTACATTCGCTATACTTTATGATGAAGTTGTACTGTAGTCATATCACGTGGACTTTTAACAAGGTCCAGCACATTTTATCGTAAAAATTGGATTCCTATGCGTAAGAAAAAAGCAAGTCCCGAAGAGGTTGTAGAGCCAACTGAAAGCGTTCTTAGTCAAAGTGTTCTTAACCTTTCAGAATTAAAAACTAAGACTATGCAAGAACTTATGGAGCTTGCAGACCTTTACAATCTTGAAAACGCCAGCTCCATGCGCAAACAAGAGCTTATCTTCTCTTTGTTACAATCGTGTTCTTCGCAAAATGGGGCTATTTATGGCGATGGCGTCTTAGAAATTTTGCCCGACGGTTTTGGCTTTTTGCGTTCTCCGCTGTGTAGCTATATGCCGGGGGCTGACGATATCTATGTGTCCCCGTCACAAATTCGACGTTTTTCTCTACGTAAGGGAGATGTTGTTTCTGGACAAATTCGCCCCCCTAAAGATGGTGAACGCTATTTTGCCCTGCTTAAAGTCACAGAAATTGGCTTTGAACCCCCAGAAAACGCTAGAAATCTTGTCTTGTTTGACAACTTGACGCCCATTTATCCCGATAGCCCCTTAGTTATGGAAAATGGCGATAAGAATTTTTCTAACCGCATTATTGACCTTATGTCCCCCATTGGTTGCGGTCAGCGTGGACTCATTGTAGCTCCGCCACGCACAGGAAAAACCATACTCTTGCAATCCCTTGCCAATGCCATCAATGCCAATTATCCCGATGTTTACCTCATTGTACTGCTCATAGACGAACGCCCTGAAGAAGTGACCGATATGGAGCGCACAGTTAAAAAAGCAGAAGTGGTGAGCTCCACCTTTGACGAGCCCCCACAACGCCATGTGCAAGTATGTGAAATGGTATTAGAAAAAGCAAAACGCCTTGTAGAAC
>CAYJHX010000204.1:0-4319 GCA_964369395.1 uncultured Desulfovibrionaceae bacterium | reverse complement strand
GGCATGTTTTTAGAAAATATAGAGATTTTGACATAAAGCCGCAAGCACTATTTAGCTGATGCTGAAAAACATACGAAGCTTTTGTATGTTGTTTTTTCGTATAGTGAAGACTTTGTACGGAAAGAGTCTACATTTTTTTCAAAACTGCGCTAGTATGATAAAAAGCTAAGGAGGTTTATATGTACTGTAATCAATGTGAACAAAGGGCCAAAGAATTTGCCTGCGAAAAAATAGGCGTGTGCGGAAAAAAGCCTATTACCGCAAAAATACAAGATGAATTGGTCTATGCTTTACGTCTTTTATCGCAAACAAGCCTTAAAGCAGACGCCAAAGGCTTAACTGATATTGCGGTGGATACTTTCATAGCCAAAGCGCTTTTTAAAACCCTGACCAATGTAAATTTTGACGATGTTGCTTTACACAGCTGTCTTGAAGAATGCGTTATTTTGCGTAAAAAAATTGCGGAAAAATTGGGCTGTATGCCGCAATTTACTTTGCAATCTCTTGAGAAAGCTTTAAATGATGTAAAAAATAATGCGTGGACAATGGATGCCATGTCTGCAGATGTAAACAGTAATTCGCTTATGCAAATAGTGCTTTATGGCACCAAGGGCGTGGCAGCTTATGCCGATCATGCCGCACTTTTGGGGCAGCACGATGCAAAGGTCTATACCTTTATTAAAAAAGCCTTGGCTGCAGGTTTGCCCGATAAAGAAGGTCATGTGGAGGAGCGTTCTTTGCAAGACTGGATAGATCTTGCCATGGAATGTGGTCATGCCAATTTGCGAGCCATGGAGCTTTTGGAGCAGGGCAATACAGAACATTTTGGGCATCCTGAACCCACACAAGTTTCTCTTGGTCATAAAAAGGGTAAGGCCATTGTTATTTCTGGACATGATTTGCTGGATTTGTACCATTTACTGCAGCAAACAGAAGGTAAGGGTATTTATATCTACACCCATGGAGAAATGCTGCCAGCCCATGGCTATCCTAAGCTCAAAGCCTTTTCACATCTTGCAGGGCACTTTGGCACAGCGTGGCAAAATCAACACAAAGAAATGGCAGATTTTCCCGGTGCAGTCCTTTTCACCACCAATTGCATTCAAAACCCCGGTACTCACGGAGATAAAATCTTTACCACCGGCGCTGTGGGCTACCCATATGTAGCGCATTGTCCACAAGGAGACTTTTCCCAAGTCATCGAAAAAGCCTTAAGTATGGAAGGCTTTGCTGAAGATATAGACAAAGGACAGGTGACTGTGGGCTTTGGGCGTAAAACTCTGCTTGATGCTGTGCCAGCTGTGCTTGATGCGGTAAAAAGCGGCGCTTTACGACATATATTTCTTGTGGGTGGTTGTGATGGTGCCAAACCTGGACGTAATTACTATACGGAATTTGTAGAAAAAAGCCCCAAAGACACACTGATCTTAACTCTTGCTTGCGGAAAATTTCGATTTTTTGATAAAGATTTAGGGTCTCTTGGGCCTTTTCCTCGTGTGCTTGATGTGGGGCAATGTAATGACGCTTATGCTGCTGTGCAAGTGGCGCTCGCTCTTGCTAAGGCCTTAGGCTGCTCGGTGAATGATTTACCGCTATCCTTGGTCTTGTCGTGGTATGAACAAAAGGCTGTATCTATTTTACTTACATTATTGGCTCTTGGTATAAAAGATGTGCGCCTTGGCCCGTCCTTACCGTCTTTTATTTCGCCGGACGTTTTGCAAGTATTCGTGGAAAAGTGGCATATTCAGCCTATTACTACCGCAGAAGACGATCTTGCTATGCTTTTACAAGCAAAGTAAATACCATACTGTGTTATTTCAGTTTATTACCAGAAACCTATGCATAAGGCGTGGTCACAGCTGCTATGCGATACAAACTATCGCATAGCAGCCTGCATATGGCGTTAAGCCATTTTATCCTTTGATACATTGTGAAGAAATACCCTTGCTTTGCGTATTTTTCTATGCCATAAGGTGGTTTGCACGTGGTATATATGCGGTTGTAATCGTTTTATTGGTGGGGTGAATATGTCTTTTTTACAGGTACGTCGTGTTTTGGGATGTGTTTTGTGTTGTTGCTTACTAAGCGGTGTTTTTGCAAATCCGGCATGGAGTCAATGGATGTTGGGTCTTGGGGGTGTTTTTTCTTCAAGCCCTTATAGAGACTATGATAAATGGACACCTATACCTATAATTGGGTACAATGGGAAATATATGTACATTCGTGGTACTCAGGCTGGCTTGCAGTATGCTCCCAACGAAATTTTTACCTTTTCTGCCTTTTTGGAATACGATTTCACCAATTTTGACCCCGCTGAAAGCAGCGATATGAACTTACAATATTTGGACAGTCGCTTTGGTTCCCTTTTAGCCGGTGTGGGAGTAGACGCAAAAATGCCTTTTGGTGGAAAAATTCGTGGTAGTGTTGCCACGAATGTGCTGAGCACACATCAAGGCATCGTGGGAAATTTGGCCTATGAGCGAAATTTCTTTATCCATCGTTTTATGATTACGCCTATGGCGGGGATAAAATTGTATGATAGCGAATATGTAAATTATTATTATGGTATAAGTCATGGCGAAGCCGCTGCTTCTGGTTTAGACTCGTATGAGGTAGATGCTATTTCTGTGGAGCCCTATGTGGGCTTACGCGTGGGGTATTCTTTTACTAAAAATATTTCAGCTTTGGTGGGGGGGACTGTACGCTTTTTAGACGCTCAAGTAACTGAAAGTCCTATGGTAAATGGCGAAAAAAGCGTGCTGTATACGGTGTTTGGAGGGATTTCTTACCGTTTTTAAACGCGGTTTGATACTTTATCATGCGTATTTTGCGCTTTTCAAATAATTTCCTTTTTCCCATTTTTAAAGAACATAGGACACGAGTTTTTGTGTCGACAGAGCTGTATATCTTTATTATAAAAGGCCTCTGCACTGCATAAGGTGTAGAGGTTTTTTATATTTTTGTAACCAAGACGAATGTAGGAGTTTGTTTTGAAAAAATTATTGTATGTACTAAGCGTTTTTTCTTGTTTGCTAGTATCAACAATGGCTTTGGCCAATGATATTTTTACTGCCACAAAAGGTAATGATATTTCTGGTTTGGAAAAAATGCTACAAAGTGGTGCCGATATTAATGCTCATGATGAAGCCGGTATGACCCCGTTGCATTATGCTGTGCGAGATGGCTTCAAGGAAATGACAGAGCTTCTTTTGAAAAAAGGTGCCCAAGTGCATGCCCAAGATACGCAGGGCAGAACGCCTTTGCATTTCACATCGGAAAAGGATTCTTCCGCACATATAGCAGGTTTGCTCTTACAATACGGGGCTCGTGTTAATGCGCAAGATAAAGACGGTCAGACCGCTCTTATGGGCGCAGTCTATTGGTGGAAATTGGATGTGGTGCGTATGTTGTTGGCCTATCTTGCCGATGTGAATATTAAAGATAACAGTGGCGGAACCGCTTTGTCTGTTGCTGCTGTTCGAGCACATGATGAAGTTATGCGACTGCTTATTATGCATGGTGCCAATGCAAACCCCACAAAAGGTGAGGCCACTACACCGCTTATGAACGCTACCGCGTATGGCTATAGTTCTACAATGGAGCAATTGCTAAAAGCGGGGGCTTTGATTAATGCGCAAGATGAAAAGGGGCAAACAGCTTTATTTTACATTGTGCATGTGCCTGCTGCTCACGCTGTGTATATAGATCTTCTTGTGGAGCACGGCGCCGATATTTTTATTAAAGATAAAAAAGGGCATACGGCGTATGATGTTGCCCTAGAAAACGGAATTTCTCCCATGGCAGAACATTTGAAAAAGCTTATGGAAAAAGGACGTCCTGCAAAATAGCAAAATGCTTGTGTTTTTTTTGGTAAACTTTTGAATTATACATAATTTTTTGTTTTGCATAGCTTTGTAAAAAAGAAGCTCTCCATACAGTCAGTATATGGAGGGCTTCTTGCGTTCGTTCAGCGTTTTATGCTTAGGTTGGTAAAAACGCTACATCAAAATGGTTCCGATAGTAGAGCTATTATGCAAAAAGTCTTTTGATAATAGGAATATACCCTTGAATGAATATGAAGATTATAATAAAGGGTAGGATATAGGTGAGGTAAAAACGCAAACTGCGAGGGAATTTACGTCCTTCACCCATATCGGCTTCTTCTAAAAACTTATCAAAGCCCCAGCCGTAACGTGATGTACAGAAAATCAGCATAAACAAAGAACCCAAGGGAAGGAGGTTGTTGCTGACGATAAAGTCTTCTAAATCTAAAATACCTGTACCTTCGCCCAGAGGTTGTATTTCTTTCCAGACGTTAA
>CAYJHX010000203.1:0-4337 GCA_964369395.1 uncultured Desulfovibrionaceae bacterium | reverse complement strand
AAAATACAAAACTAGGTATTGTAGGCCCGCTTTTACTCTATCCCGATGATACGGTACAGCATGCGGGTATCTGTTTTAACCATGCCTTCGAACCCATACATGTCTACCGTTTTGTATCAGCAAATTATGGCCCCGTACATACCACACGTACTTGGCAAGCCATTACTGGCGCAGCCATGCTTATGCGTAGCGCACTTTTTCATAGTTGTCATGGTTTTCATGAAGGTTACATCAATGGTTTTGAAGATCTAGATCTTTGTTGTCAAATACGCGCCAAAGGCTTGCAAATAGGAATTGCTAGTCAAAGCCGCATATACCACCTTGCCAGTCAAACCCCGGGGCGTTTTGAACATGACAGTGCCAATGCTACTCTTCTTGACAAACGTTATCCTCAAGCCTTTTGTCCCGACTATCACCGTATAGCCCTCGAAGAAGGGCTTTGCCCTCAGCTTAGCCCCGACTTTGAGCTATATATAACTCTCCCCAAGGTCAAAAGTAGTGCTTTAACACACGTTTTTACCAAAAATTTTGCCCCCGAGCAATGCCATGCCCACCTTGAAGCGGAACCTTTTTGGCTAGAGGGATATGATTTGCTTGCCCGCAATTTAGAAACATTTCAACTTTGGGACAGCGCCATGGCCTATCGTTTACTGCAATGCCGCTTGGCTCCACTGCAGGAGCACATTCAAGCTTTGGCCTTATGTGCGGCCCGTAGTGGTCAAAAAAATCTCGTGGCAAGTGCTCAACAAGACATACAAAAAATACAACGAGCCGTACAAAATTTTGCTAGCTTAATAAACAAAGCACAGATTTTGCGGCAATGGGCTCGGGATAAAGAAGATACAGCCCTAGAGCAGCTCTTTGACACATGGTTCAACACGTATACATCGCAATAGCAACAAGGGAGTTTTTATGCGTTACTGGCTTTTTAAAAGTGAAAGAGAATGCTTTTCTTGGCAAGATTTGATAGATGCCCCCGCACAAACCACCTCTTGGGATGGCGTGCGCAACTATCAAGCACGCAACTTTATGCGTACCATGAAAATTGGCGATAAAGGCTTTTTTTATCACAGCGGTAAAAACCCCGAAATTGCCGGCATTGTAGAAATTGTGCGCGAAGCCTATCCCGACCATACTGCATGGAAGGAAGGCGACGATCATTTTGACCCGCGTTCTACCCCTGATCATCCGCTTTGGGATATGGTAGATGTGCGCCTTGTGCAAGAATTTTCGCCGCCGCTGCCCCGTACAGCCCTACGCGAAGAACCAGAACTAGCAAATATGGAACTTATGAAAAAAGGAAGTCGCCTCTCTGTGCAAGAAGTAACGCCAGAAGCCTTTGCGCATATCGTAGCCATGGCCAAAGCATAAAACGCCATTTTTACACTGAGTTTTCCTTAAGGAAAATTCTACTTTAAGAGTCCTGCATAATTCTTAAAATTGCTAAAATACATGGATTGCCTCGCTGCGCTCGCAATGACTTTCGTTGTAATACCAAGTCATTGCGAGAAGCGTAGCGACGAAGCAATCCATGATTTTTTAATTGTGCAGGAGTCTTACTTTTATAAAAAACTGGATAACTTTATCCTATTTTACATCATTATTGACATTGCCAACAAAAGTAAAGCACAGTACAAAGCAAACGCCCTTTTTCAACAAACACCAAAATAGGCTGTTCGAAAAGGGTTGAGTGCAAGACAAACGAAGTTTTTTCTTGAAGACATAGGACTCTTCTAGTCCCTACCGAAAGAAAAAATGAGCTAAACGCAGTAGATTGCCCTTTTTTGAACGGGCAACATTTTCAATAGCCTAGGAGATAACCATGTCACACAGCCAAGACACCACCGCCCACTTACGAACTTTAGGCACCGGCAAAATGCCCACCATTCAAGATCCCCCCGGCCTAAGCCAATTGGAATCTTTCCCTAACTGCTATGCCGACCGTGATTATATTGTTCGTATTGCTTTTCCCGAGTTTACTTCGCTCTGCCCTGTGACGGGACAGCCAGACTTTGGCACCATTGTCATGGAATATATTCCCGATGAAAAGTGTGTAGAATCAAAGAGTTTTAAACTGTATATGTTTGCGTATCGCAATCATCAATCTTTTATGGAAACCATCACCAATACCATGCTTGACCACATGTGGGAATTGCTTGAACCGCGCTGGTGCCGCATTAAGGGTGTCTTTGCCGCTCGCGGCGCCACCCATTTGCATGTCTTTGCCGAGCGCTACAAAGACATGCCCCAAGATAAAAAAAGTGAAGTACAACGCCTTGTGCAAGAATGGAAACAAGACGCTACCAATAGCACCGCCCATAACGTATGCTAGGAACTCGTACGCAAAATATGGGCCTTGCAGCCCTCATTATGGGTATAAGCATTGTACTTTCTCGCTTCATGGGCTTATTGCGTGATAAGGTTATTTCGTGGCAATTTGGCGCCTCCCATGAGGCAGATCTCTACTTTGCCGCCTTTGTAGTACCAGACTTTATCAACTATCTTTTGGCAGGGGGCTATGTCTCTATTACCCTTATGCCACTATTATCACGCCGCTTTGCCGAAGATACCGAAGATGCATGGCGTTTTTTTTCTGCCGTATTTTGGTGGGCCCTCTTCGCTGTAGGAACACTCACTCTTCTAGCATGGATTTGGGCCGCACCGCTGGCTAAAATGGTAGCACCGGGCTTTGATGCAGAACAAAGCGCCCGTCTTGCCTATTTTTTACGACTCATTTTGCCAGGACAAGTCTTTTTTGTGAGCGGCGCTTGTTTTTCTGCCCTGCTGTATTTACGCAAGCAATTTTATGTACCGGCACTCACGCCGCTTATTTATAATGGTTGCATTATTATTTGTGGCGTGGCTCTGCCCTTTTTTGGTCTTGCCGACGGCATGGTGGGTTTTTGTATTGGCGTAAGTCTTGGAGCTGGCATAGGCGCTTTTGCTTTGCCCTATTGGGCAGCCTTGCGACAAGCGACAAAGGCAGAAAGCGAGCACGAACAGCTCGGCGGTACAGGCGTAGCCTTGCTTCGTCCGTGCTGGAAAAATTTGCGCCATCCGCTCTTGCGTTCCTTTCTCTTTATGGCTTTACCACTTATGCTAGGGCAATCGGTGGTCATGCTCAACGAACAGTTCATGCGTATTTTTGGTTCATTGATAGGTGATGGAGCTATTTCACTGCTCAGCTATGCGCGACGCATTTCACAGGTGCCCGTGGGTATGGTGGGTCAAGCCATGGCTGTAGCCTCCTACCCTTTCTTAGCGGCACTGGCTTCCAAAAAAGATTTTGGCACTTTTCAACAAACCTTACGCACAGCCATGCATACCAGCACCGTCTTGCTCTTACCCATCAGCGCATGGATGATAGCCACAGCCCTGCCGTGTATGGGCTTTATCTTTGAAGGAGGGGATTTTTCCCATAAAGACACCCTACTTTCTGCGCCTTTGTTGCAAATTAT
Organism: uncultured Desulfovibrionaceae bacterium; assembly: GCA_964369395.1. Classification (GTDB taxonomy): domain Bacteria; phylum Desulfobacterota; class Desulfovibrionia; order Desulfovibrionales; family Desulfovibrionaceae; genus CAYJAD01. Next base: position 879 of record CAYJHX010000203.1, on the reverse strand, counting down.
GCTTTTAGCTGTGCCCTTATGGGGAGTGCAAATGGTGCTGGGACGCGCCTTTTATGCCCTTGGCGATACGCTAACGCCAGCTCTATGCGGTACGGGCATTACCATTATATCTCTACCCATCTTTTACTATTCTTTGCCCTACGGTGCCATGGGTATTGCCGTGGTCAGCCTCTTAGGAGTCGTGGCTTATGTGCTTATCATTATGTACATTTGGCAAAAGCGCCAAGGAAAAGAAGCTTTTGCCACATTAGGAAAAAGCCTAAGCATGGCCCTTGGCCTTTCTTGCCTGTGCGGCGGGCTTGCGTGGTGGAGCAGTACTGCCATTATGCAACAACTCGCGCACTGGCCATCCGTATGGCCCTACCTCACCGCCCTTGGGGGCAGCGGTATGGTCTTTGGCATAAGCTATGCGGCATTAGCCTATAAACTCTGCCCGGAATTACTGGCGCCAATAATAAAAAGACTGCAAAGAAAAAAACATAAAGCATGATTATTATAGTTTATTAAACTTATGGGAAACTTTTCTGGGGGAAAACCTTTTTAAAAAAGGTTCTTCCCCCAGCCCCCCTTTCCAATAAACTTTATAACGAAGACACTTGGCACCCAAACTAACAGAGTGACATCATACAAATCAAGACCTCTGCATAATCCAAAAAAATGTTGAAATACATAGATTGCTTCGCTTCGCTCGCAATGACTTTTGTTGTAATACCAAGTCATTGCGAGAAGCGTAGCGACGAAGCAATCCATGGCTTTGCAATTGTGTAGAGGTCTTAAATCTCTGTCCCTCTTCTTTTACGTCGCAGATGGTTTTTCCCGCTAACGTAATGCGCTAAAAAAGCGTCAGATACAAGGAAAAGGTGTTTTTTTCTTAAGGCA
>CAYJHX010000202.1:0-4354 GCA_964369395.1 uncultured Desulfovibrionaceae bacterium | reverse complement strand
TGTTTTCAGTGTCGACTATATAAAGCGCGTTTTGAAAGGGGAAGGGGGTGCAGGGGGCAGGAGAGCCCTTTTTGGCGCTAGCAAAAGGGCTTTCCTTCCCCCCACATAAAAAACTCAGCTACCAATCCAGCGTAGCTTTAAAGGCTGTAACCAGTTCGCGCACAGGTTCTGTGCACAATACGGAAGAACCGCTGGTCATGGTCAGCGTAGTGTCATCGGTAACGGTACCAATCTTGGCAAAGGTATTGCCTTTCATGCGGCTTTCAAAGAGGCCGGTTTTGTCGGCAGGTACTGATACCAAGAGACGGCTAGCTGATTCGCTGTAGAGCAATTCGGTTTTGCTCATGTTTTCAAAGGTAGGCACAGCGTTGATATCTACTTTGGCGCCAAGACGTCCGCCTATGCACATTTCGGCAAGGGCTACGGCTAGGCCGCCGTCGGAAAGGTCGTGACAGGCAGATACGGTGCGTTCGTAAATGTTTTGATGCAAAGCTCTATAGAGGGATTTTGCGGCAAGGGCATCTACATGAGGCACGGTATTGCAAGAGAGCTTGAGCTCTTGGGCAATTTCAGAGCCGGCCATTTCGCGGCGGGTACCGCCGAGAAGGTAAATAACATCTCCGGCTTTTTTGAAGTCTGATGTTTGCGTACGTAACACATTTTCGATGACCCCAAGTACGGTAAAGAGCACCGTGGGCGGAATGGAAATTCTTTCGCCGCCGCCGGTGTAATCGTTTTTCATGGAATCCTTACCGGAAACGCAGGGTACACCATAGCTAAAGCAGAATTGTTCTAGAGCCTTACAGGCGCGAACTAACTGAGCTAATTTGTATTGCCCATCGGGGTTTTTGTCTGATTGTACGGGGTCGCACCAGCAGAAGTTATCAAGGCCGGCTAAGCGGTCGGGATCGGCGCCCACGGCCACGGCATTACGAATGGCTTCGTCCATGGCATTGGCCATCATCCAATAGGTATCGTAGTCGCTGAACTTGGGGCAAATACCGTGGGCGATGACAAGACCTGCGTCAGATTCCAATACGGGGCGAATAACACCGGCATCGGAAGGGCCGTCGCGTTTGATACCCACAAGAGGCTTAATGGCAGAGCCACCGCGCACTTCGTGGTCGTATTGGCGGATGATATATTCTTTAGAACAAATATTGAGGCGACCGAGCATGGTTTTGAGCAGGGCGCCTGTGTCGGCATCGGGGCTTTCTATACGACTGTCAGCATGAGTAGGGGCTTGCCAATGGGCTTGTAATTGCAGTTGGGGCACGCCGTCATGCATGAAGTCCATTTCTAAGTGAGCCACAATTTTTTCGCCGTAGACAATGTGGAAATAGCCGGAATCGGTAAAGTTGCCAAGGGCGGTGGCTTCTACATCCATTTCTTCGGCAAGAGCTAAGAATATATCAAGCTTTTCTGGCGCAATGGCAAGGGTCATGCGTTCTTGAGCTTCAGAAATAAGAATTTCCCAAGGGCGCAAACCGTCGTATTTTAAAGGCGCTTTGGCTAAATCGAGCACGCAACCGCCGGTATCTTCAGCCATTTCGCCTACGGAAGAAGATAAGCCTCCGGCACCATTATCGGTGATGGCATTGTACAAGCCCATGTCGCGTGCGCGCATGATACAATCGTACATTTTGCGCTGGGTGATGGGGTCGCCAATTTGTACGGCTGTGGCGGGGGAGCCTTCGTGTAATTCTTCGGAAGAGAAGGTGGCGCCGTGAATGCCGTCTTTACCAATGCGACCGCCCACCATAACAATAACATCGCCCACTTGAGCTTGCTTTTCATGGCCGGGTTTTCCCGCTACTTCTGTAGGAATAATACCTATGGTGCCACAATAAACCAGCGGTTTACCTAAGAAACGCTCATCAAATACTAAGGAGCCGTTAACGGTGGGCACGCCGGATTTATTACCGCCATGTTCAACGCCTTCGCGCACGCCTTCCAGTACGCGGCGTGGGTGCAGCAGACGCGGAGGCAATTCTTCTTTGTGGAAGGGGGAGGCAAAACAAAAAACGTCGGTATTGGCTACCAATTCGGCGCCCATGCCTGTGCCCATGGGGTCACGGTTTACGCCCACAATACCCGTTAAAGCACCGCCGTAGGGGTCAAGGGCTGAAGGACTGTTGTGGGTTTCTACTTTGATACAGGCATCATAGGCTCCAATAAAGGAGACAACGCCGGCATTGTCTTTAAAGACAGATTTACAAAAATCGTTTTCGCCCATGCTTTTGCGAATGGCCGCTGTTACATCGCGAATGCAGGTTTTATAGAGGTTGTTAACCTCTTCTTCTTGGTTCGTTTCGGCATTGGTATATTGAATGCGCGAGGCGAGAATTTTATGCTTGCAATGCTCAGACCAAGTTTGGGCGAGCACTTCTAATTCGGCATCGGTGGGGTTGGCGGGCAGGCCTAAGGCACTGCGTTCGGCCTTAACGGCATCTTTTTGGAAATACGCACGAATGGTTTGCATTTCTTCTAAGTTGAGGGCCAAGGTGTTATCTCGGCTTACCTGCATCATGGCAGTATCGTCCATGTCAGACAGGGTGAAAACGCCCACTTCGTCGGAAGCACTGCCTGTTACTTGGGCTGCTTGGGCTTCAAAACCCGCTTGCGCTTGCCATTCTTCTTTGCTTTTAATGCGATAGCGTTGAATAAGTTCGTTGCACAAAAGATTTTTAGCAATATTTTCTACAATCTCCAAAGTGAGGGGGGCATTGGGGCTGCTTTGGAAACGGTATTGAATGGCCGTATATACGCTGAGGCTTTCGCGGGGAAGGCGTAAAACCATGGCAGCGGTATCTCTGGCAGTGCGGGCTTCGTTGTCCGTTACGCCGGGACGAAAACCCACCTCTAAGATATAATCGGCCATGAAAGGATCCATGGCGAGGGGGGTACTGCTCGCTTTTTGCATGACAGGGTCATGCCAGACGCCGCCTTCCATGAGGCTTTGTACTTGTGCTTCAGTTAAGCCATCTACGGTAAAAACCTTCATTTGACGCACAGCACCTAAGGCTATGCCCAAAGCGCTGGCAATATGATGGGCAGTTTTTTTGCCGATGGTGTCCTCAATATGTGGATGTAAACCTACTTCGATGCGTTGCATGCCATACTCCGTCGATGCTATTTTTGTCTATTTTGTACGTAGTCCGTCATTTGTAATAATATCTGACGTTCTTCTCCGCCCATGCTGTACGGGGCGAAAATATCTATTGCTTGTCGTGCTCTGTCTAGAGCTTCTCCCGCCTTTTTGCGGGTTTGGGCATCAAAACCTAAACGACAGATTTCTGCCCCCAAAAGGGCGGCTTCGGCGGCGCTGAAGGTACCTGCGCTAAAAGCCGCATCAAAATCGCTTTGTTCTTTGCCTTGTAAACTCTCTCTATACATACGAATGGGCGGTGTCAACTTTCCTTCGCATAAATCTCCGCCGGTGGGTTTGCCTGTAATGGCTTCGGGGGCAAAATCCAGTGCATCGTCTACCATTTGAAAGGCCATACCCAGCTCTTGCCCATAGGTGCCTACCGCTTGTAAAGCGTCATCGGGGGCGCCGGCACGCAAGGCACCCATAATACACGAAGCGCGTAGCAACCAAGCTGTTTTGCCTAGAACCACACGTTCATACGTATCGTCGTCTTGCTTTAAGTTGCGCAAATTTTGAATTTCCAAAATTTCGCCTGCCGCCGTTTGTAAGGTGGCTTCAGAAAAACAGTGGCACAGGCGCACATCGCCATAACTGCCCACGTGCATATTGGCAGCAGCAAGTAGGGCATCGCCGGCCAAAATGGTGCTGGTAGTATCAAAGCGTTTATGAGCGGCTATTTGCCCGCGCCGTAGATCTGCCCCGTCAAGCACATCATCATGAAGCAAGGTGGCGGCGTGCAGCATTTCCATGCTTACAGCTAAATCATAAATATCTTGCCCTGTATAGCCAAAATAGCGTGCCAAAAGGACAGTCAAAAATGGACGCAAACGTTTACCGCCTGCCGCAAAAATATGGGAGGCAATGGGTTGTATGGGCTGCGGCAAACGCGCACAGGCTTTTTCCAAAGCTTCTTCCATGAGAGGAAATTCTTGAGCTAAACGGGTTTTGAGTTCTTGCATTTTTTTTCCAATATTACGGAAAGGTTAATATAATAAAATTTTTGTCCGCCAATAAGGGAGCACGTTTTGCTAAGGGCATAGCATAAAGGCGTATAGAGCCTTAGCAAAAAAGTTCGCCATAGTTAGAGGGCGAAAAAAGTATTTAATACATCTTTCCCTATAACAAAATATGTTCCACTATAGGATTCATGGCCGCAAGGGCCGCTTCAAAGGCGCGATATTTGGCATCGCGCGTTCCCACAAG
>CAYJHX010000201.1:0-4365 GCA_964369395.1 uncultured Desulfovibrionaceae bacterium | reverse complement strand
TTGAGATACATAATAAGCCTTGACTGCGCCGTCAAGAAATACGTGCGTTTTTTCTTCTATTTTTGCAAATGCTTTTCTAACTGCCAACGGCACAGTGCATTGTAAGTACAGCGCTGAGCGTCTTTGTACACGGTAAAAAGCTGCTGCACCTGTTGCTCCATTTCAGCTCTTTTGGTGTTTCCCGCGGAAGGGCAGGGGTTTTGCCACAAGGGGAGTTCCCATTGGCGTGCGGCGCGTACTACGTGCTTTTTTTCAACCAAAAGCATGGGCCGAATAACTTGTAATGTGCCGGAAAAAAAGTCTTCCTTCATGCTCATGCCGTCGACACGTCCGTTTTGGCATAAATTCATAAAAAAAGTATGCACAAGGTCGTCGGCAGTGTGTCCAAAGGCTAAATGTGTAAGAGAATACTGCTCACATAATTCAAAAAGGCGTTTGCGGCGTAACCAAGCACAACGAAAACATGCCGAGTTGCGTGTGTTTTCTTCAGAATGCGCGTGTGGTCCGTGATTGGTCACATCAATATGGGCAGCAATACCATGCGCCTCGAGCCAAGGAATAAGCGGCGCATGGTTATGTATATCAAAACCGGGGTTTATATGCAAGGCCATAATTTCAAAGGGAAAAGGAACAATTCCCTGACGGATATGCAAAGATTTCAACAAGACAAAAGAGTCCACCCCGCCTGAAACAGCCACTCCAATGCGCGCGTGGGGGGTGATCATGGCAGTTTGTTGCATAGCCTTGCCTATGGATTTAACGCAAAGTTGTTGCGCAAAGGTACGAGAGTTTTTTTTCATTTTTTCCTTGTAAGGGCGTGTGTTTTCTCTTGACAAGCGTCTTTAGCTTCTATAACGTGCTTTGCCTGTTCGTCGTGCAAAAAGGGCGATATGCTTCTTTGCCTAGTAAGTCAAGTCTTTATTTAAAGGGTATACCTCATTGCTCTTGCTTTTGCCAGACCCAAAGAACTTTTAGGGACATAGTCCTACAATACTTATTTGCCTGTAAATAGCTGGACAAGGAAATTTTAGGCATTATATCTAAACCGTACGGAGATTTTCATGGCTCGTATTACCGTTGAAGATTGTCAAGAACGTGTCGACAACCGTTTTTTATTGGTACAGATGGCTATTAAACGTATTCATCAGTACCGCGAAGGCTATGAATGCCTTGTAGAAAGCCGTAATAAAGAAGTGGTAACTGCCCTTCGTGAAATTGCTGCAGGAAAAGTTTTACCGGAAGACTTATCCTACTATAGATTTAAAGAAGAAATCAGTATTGAGCAAGAGGCAGAAAAGCCTGCTGAATAATATTTATGAAGAGCCGGTTCTCCGGCTTTTTTTATATAAAGAATGTGGTGCAGCCTCTAGTAAAACTTCTGCATAATTCATTATGCAGGGGCTCATGGAGTAGTAACGCGAGTCCCATTGATGATGAGCAGCCTGTTAGTCCTTTTACCCTTGTATTTTGCTTATGAAAAGATGTTATTATGAAGTGTTAGAAGTCTCTCGCGAAGCTTCGGAAGATGAGATTAAAAAATCTTATCGCCGTTTAGCTATGATGTATCATCCCGATCGTAACCCTGATAATCCTGAAGCCGAGCTTAAATTTAAAGAAGCTGCCGAAGCTTACGATGTTTTACGCGATGCCGAACGTCGTGCTCGCTATGACCGTTTTGGTCATGCTGGAGTCAATGGCAATGCCGGCGGCGGTTTTGGCAGTACAGAAGATGTCTTCTCACACTTTAGTGATATTTTTGGGGACTTATTTGGATTTTCTGGTGGCGGAGGTGGTGCTCACCGAGCCATGCGCGGCGCCGATTTGCGATATAATTTAAAAATCAGCTTTGCACAGGCCGCCAATGGCGATGAAGTGGTCTTGCAATTGCCAAAGCGTGTGCTGTGTACCGAATGTGAAGGCAGCGGCGCAGCCCCCGGCACAAAGCCTGAAACCTGCCAACACTGTGGCGGTGCAGGGCAAGTACGTCGCTCACAGGGCTTTTTCCAACTTTCTACGCCTTGCCCCGTTTGCCGTGGCGAAGGGCAAATTATCACCAAACCTTGCCCACGCTGTAAGGGCCAAGGTATCTTAAATGAAACACGCGAACTTTCTGTACGCATTCCTGCTGGTGTTGATACGGGCACGCGCCTTCGTGTACGTAACGAAGGGGAAAGCGGTGTTAACGGTGGCCCTGCCGGTGATTTGTATGTTGTTATCAGCGTGGAACAGGATAAAACCTTCCGTAGACAAGGCAATGACTTAGTCTTTGTGCAAGAAATTTCCTTTGTACAGGCTATTTTAGGGCATAGATTAGATGTACCTTCTTTACAAGGGCATGTTACTTTAGAAATTCCTCGCGGCATACAAAGCGGTACTGTACTACGTATTAAAGATGAGGGTATGCCCGTTCTTGGACGCGATAAGCGCGGCGACTTGTTAGTAGAAATTAAAATTCTTACGCCCACACGTATCAGCGAAAAACAAGAAGAGCTTTTACGCGAATACGAAAAACACGCCCCCGAAGAGGGTGTTATGGGTAAGTTAAAAACGGCCACCAAGAAGGCGACTAAGAAGGCGGCTAAAGTTATGGGTCTTGATTAGTAAGCTGTTGAAAAAGGGTGTCTGCTTCGTTACGCTCGTTTTTTAGTAACTGATGTATTTGGCACGATACTTGCTGTAAACCGTGTACTTTTAAAAAACGGTTTGCAAAAGTTGGAAGGTTTGCAAATGAGGGGTGATGGAGGCATCACCCCTTTTTATTTGAAGCATGAACGCGTTTGGCACGTATGTTGCTAATAAAGATATTACTAAGAGGTTTGCAAAAGTTGGAAGGTTTGCAGGCTAAAGGGGCGATGGAGGCATCGCCCTTTTCGTTTTTTTAGGCTACAATGCTACATTTCTTGTCTTTTCTCTGCTTTCTCCCATTTGTTTACCACGGTTTCAAGCTATTATGAAGAATGTATCTTCGAAATACCCCATGCCTTTTCTATTGTATAGGTTCACAAACAACGCTTTTTTCTGTCGTTCACTTTTTTGAATTATGCCCAAAAAATGGTGCCCATTTTTTTTACACTGCCCAAAAAACGTACATATTTTTGTGTGCCCTCCGCTGTGTAAGCATTCACGAAGTGATGGCAACAATTATATGTTCACGATTTTTTACTGCGACGACTAACAAAATTTGAGTATATGCGAAAATGCTGCGCCGCGTAAAGTAAGCTAGAATTCACTTCTGGCGTCCCTGAAAGGGGATTTGGAGCGAGCGTGCCTCTTTGAAAAAACGTGGAAACGTATTTTTCAGCGTCGACCATTTAGAGAGGGCAGAGTTTCCAGCAGGCTGTTAGGCATGATTGATGACGAGATATACAAAAATACAATTTTGTATAAAATGGCATTGCCTGTCAAAAAAGCCTCGCGTTTTTTTTATACCTTGCTTTGAAGATGGTGCTTGAGGCGCTTTTCAACCATATTACGATTTTTCTTTTGAGTTTTTCTTTGCTTTCATCGTTGGGTGCATGCCGCGTCATTTTTTGCACGGAGGCCTCGAGGAACATTTCTGATGATTTTCTACGGAAAAGTGTTTTTTTATGTCTATTTAAAAATATAAATTAAAATAGGTTGTTATCGAAAAATCTGATTTTTTGCCTCACGTTTTTGATTGTTCACTCAAACTATATTCTGCTTAAAAATACAAAATGGTAGAAAAAAAGGCCTTTTTGGGTACTTTTTTTGGGTACCTGTTAAATTTTATTTTATTATTTTAATATATTACATTGTAAAGACTTTTTTGGCACGTTCTCTGCTCTAGGACAAACAGCTTAAGCAAGAATACAACAAAAAAATGTTTGATGTGGAAAATTTCATGTAAGTTTAGTTGCTTAGTGGAAGTGGTCTAGAACAGTATAAAATAAAGGAAAAAACAATGAATGCAAGTGATACTGGTTTTATCATCATTTGTGCAACCATGGTGATGCTCATGACTCCGGCTTTGGCTCTTTTCTACGGTGGTCTAGTACGGTCGAAAAACGTTCTTTCAACACATATGCACAGTTATGCATCCTTGGGGTTAATCACGGTACTTTGGGCTTTACTTGGGTACTCCTTGGCTTTTGGACCAGATCAGCATGGCCTTATTGGTGATTTTTCCTACATATTATTACAAGGTGTTGATGGTAACCCTGCTCCTATGGCTGAGCAACTGCCTCATACTGTGTTCATGGCTTTTCAGTGTATGTTTGCTGTATTGACCGTGGCTTTGGTGTCCGGTGCTTATGCTGAACGTATTAAATTTAGTGGTTATGTCCTTTTTTCTACGTTATGGCTTTTTTTAGCGTATGTCCCCATGGCTCACTGGGTTTGGGGTGG
>CAYJHX010000200.1:290-4373 GCA_964369395.1 uncultured Desulfovibrionaceae bacterium | reverse complement strand
TATCTTAATGATTACTGTACCGTTTCGCTGGTATTTTCTTGCGGCTGCATGGCGGTGGCCAGCATTTTTACGGCAATTTCTTTCACGGATTCGGTGTGGCGCCATTGCGAGAAGAAGTTGCGCCAAGCGCCAAATTCTAAAAAGCTTTCGTCAAGTTGGTCTTCGTGGGCTTGTACCCATGTGTTAAAGAGCTGTAATTCTACCTGAAAGGTAACACTATCAAAGACGGTAGTGGACATTTCTTTAGGGATGGTTTTGCCATCTACTTCTATAAGCACATGTTCGCATACGGCGGCGCGAGAAGAGTCAAAGGTAATTTCTTTGTTATTAACACTTTCTGCCAAGGGCAAAAGGTGCGGGTAGAGCTCTTTAATACGCTGAATGCCTTGGTCGGGTATCATAATGAATAGGGCATCTTTGCCTTCTTCTTCGGCGATGAAATAAAAGCGTAACCAATTTTCAAACATAACCACTTCCAAAACGGCATCTATGCTTTGGGTAAAAGTGTCTTTTGTTGCAGACATTGTGATTCTCCTTAAAATTCTCAAATTATGCAAAGCTTGTCAAAAATGGATTTTAGCAAGCTGCTCAAAAAGGCTAAAATACAAGGGTATTAGGTTTTGTCTTTTTAACAGCTTTGCATAGTAAACTCCCCTCTTGCGTATGTCAATGCTAGCTAGTATTATGCTCTCATGATTGATTACAAAAATAGTTTGAATGAGGCTCAGTATGCCGCGGCAACGGCTCCGGACGGTGCTGTGCTGGTTATTGCTGGGGCGGGATCTGGTAAAACGCGTACCATCGTGTACCGTTTGGCGTGGCTGTGCGAACAGGGCATTGCGCCTTCTTCCATGTTATTGCTCACCTTTACGCGCAAAGCCGCGCAAGAAATGCTAGAACGCGCTTCTTTATTACTAGAGCGTGGCCTTATGGGGGTGCAGGGCGGTACTTTCCACGCCTTTGCTTATGGGGTATTACGGCAGTATCGCCCCACATGGCTGGAAGGACGTCATTTTTCTGTGATGGATAGTACCGACATTGCCGCGGCCATTGGCCACTGCAAGGATGAAACGGGTGCCGCCAAGGGGGATAAATCTTTTCCCAAAAGTCAGACCATTGTGGGCATATTAAGTAAGGCGCGCAATAAAGAGCTTTCCATTGAGGAAGTGTTGCAGCGCGAAGCCACGCACCTGTTACCCCATACCGACGCCCTTATCAAAATTGACACAGCCTATACAGAGTTTCGCCGTGCCCATGGGCTTCTTGATTACGATGATTTGCTTTTTGAGTTAGAAGCCTTATTGCAAGAAAATAGGCCTGAAGTGCAGTATTTGCGCCAGCGTTACTCGCATATCATGGTGGACGAATATCAAGATACTAACCTTGTGCAAGCCCGTATTGTGCGCCTTCTTGGTGCCAAAGAATACGGTGGCTCTGGCAATGTGATGGCAGTGGGCGATGATGCGCAATCTATCTACGCCTTTCGCGGAGCCAATGTGCGCAATATTTTAGATTTTCCTAAAAATTTTCCCGATGCCAAGGTCATTACTCTGGAAGAAAACTACCGTTCTACGCAACCTATCTTGGATGTGGCCAATAACTTGTTGCGCCATGCGGCCCACTCGTACGATAAAAAATTGTTTACCTCGAAGCAGGGCGGGCATTGTGTAAAACTGTATCAACCTGCCAGCGATCGCTCTCAGGCCGATATGATTGTGCGCCGTATCAAGGCTCTTTTGGAAGAGCATTTACCGCATGAAATCGCCGTGCTTTTTCGGGCCGGTTTTCATTCGTATAATGTGGAGGCTATGTTGCAACGTGAGGGCATAGCTTTTCGTAAATACGGCGGTTTGCGCCTTTCGGAAGCCTCGCACGTGAAAGATATTTTGGCCTATGCACGCTTGATTATCAATCCCTTTGATTTTTCCGCTTTTGAGCGTGTGGCGGTATTGCATAAGGGTATTGGCAAAAAAACCGTGCAAAAGCTTTATAATGTGGCCACCACAGGCCAAGCCGCTGCTACCGAAAAAGCTTTTGCTAAATTTTCAGATTTTTTGGCCGACATGCGCTTTTTAGACAATATGCGTCAAACACCCTTTACGCCTTTGCAGCATATGGAAGCCTTGCTTACGCATTATAAACCGCGCCTTGAAGCACATTATCCCGACGATTGGCCACGGCGCTTGCAGGGTTTAGAAGAAATTCAGCAAATGGCCGGTAACTACAAAGAGCTTGATTTATTCATAGCCGATCTGGTTTTGGAATCATCAGAAGAAACAGAAGAAAAAGAGCAATGCATTACCCTATCTACCATTCACTCAGCCAAAGGCTTAGAATGGAATGCGGTATTGCTTTTGGATGTGGTAGAAGACCGCTTCCCTTCGCGGCATGCTCACAGCGATTTGGAAAGCTTTGAAGAAGAACGCCGCCTTATGTATGTGGCCTGTACGCGAGCGCGGCAATGCCTCGAACTGTATGCACCATCCACTTTGTACATGCGCGGCTCCGGAGCCATGCCCGCCAGCCCCAGTCCCTTTGTGCGAGAATTCCCCCAAGGCTTGTGCGAAGAATGGTATGAAAGTTATAATGGGCAAGTGCGTAGACGCGGTGAAAATAATGCTTATATGAAAAGTGGCGATAATGCAGGGCGCAACCCCGTACGCTTATTACCACCACAAGAAGGTTTCTCTGCCCCTGTGGCTCCCACACCCACCGCTTCCTTTGCTTCTGCTGCCTCCGCAGGAGAAACGCCGCGACTGGGCTATTGCCAGCATAAAATTTTTGGTCGAGGAAAAATGATTAAGTTTTTGCCCCCTGATAAGTATCAAGTGAATTTCACTGGTTTTGGGGTAAAAACTATTCTTAAGGATTTTTTACACATAGAAGAGTAAAACCATATGGCAGCGCTTTCAGAAGATCATATTTTAAAAACGCTGGAAAAATATTTCTCCAATACGCACTCTTCATTACTGCTCGGTCGAGGTGATGATTGCAGTATCGTGCGTATGCAAGGAAATATGTGTGTAAGTACTGACCTTTTTATGGAAAATGTACATTTTCGAACCTCGTACTTTAGCCCGCAAGAAATAGGCCACAAAGCACTGGCGGTAAATATCAGTGATATAGCTGCCATGGGGGCACGGCCTTTGGGCTTTAGTCTTGGCCTTGCTTTGCCGGCACATACAGAAATGGCGTGGCTGGAAGGCTTTTTTTCCGGTATGGCAAGCCTTGCCAAAAATCATAACCTTGTCCTCAGTGGCGGCGATTTGTCCAAAGCCGATACCCTGAGTATCTGCATTACCATTTGGGGCGAAAGCGCCACCAATAAAAATTTGGGCGAAAGTACCATGCCTTTTTTAACGCGCGGCGGTGCCATGCCAGGAGATGTGCTTTTTGTGGTAGGCGATGTGGGGCTTGCACGTATTGGCCTAGAAGAATTAGAAAAACAAGGCGCAGCCGCCAAAGAACAATGGCCCGCCGCCTGCGCTGCACATTTGCGCCCTGAGCCACAAACAGAAGCCGGGCTCATCTTGGCCCGCTCTAGCATTCATATGCGCGCGCCGGTGCTCATGGATGTTTCTGACGGCTTAAGCCGCGATATACCGCGCCTCTTGGGTATGCAAACGCCTTCATATAACCCCGACTCTGCAGGTGTTTCTTCTGCGCCTTTTTCTCCTCTTTCTGTTCAAGGCTCCCTCGGTGCGCATATTGTTTTGCCTACGGTGATGCTGCACGAAGAAGTAGTACGCCATGCGCAATTGCATAAACGTTGCGCCACCGAACAAGCTTGGCTCGGCGGCGAAGATTATGCTTTGGTGGGCGCTTGCGTCCCCAAGCTACTTCCCATTTTACACGCCGCCTTACCCAAAATTCGTAGTATAGGTACCCTTACTGACAGTGGCTATATAGAATTAAATGGCCAACGCGTCACACAAAGTAGTGGCTTTGACCACTTTGCAGAGCGTTAAGAGAATATTTTTTGTGTGAAGAGTTTTTTTTGGGGGGGAAGGGGGCCCTATTGCTAATTTTTTTAGCAATAGATGTAATGCGATTTTTGTGGGGGGGGGGGGGGCCCCGAAGAGT
>CAYJHX010000200.1:0-280 GCA_964369395.1 uncultured Desulfovibrionaceae bacterium | reverse complement strand
CCCCCCATCCCCACATTTTAAACCCCATCCCCCCCCCCGCTCTGGGGGGGGGGGGAAGGAACCCCCTTTTGCTAACGCCAAAAAGGGGCCCCCATCCCCCCACACCCCCCATCCCCACCAAAACGCGTTTTATTTTACGGTGTATACGTAGAAGCTTAAAAATATCTGCATAATTTTTTGAGAGAATAAAGACTCCTGCATAATTAAAAAATCATGGATTGTTTCGTCGCTATGCTCCTCGCAATGACTTGATATTACATCGAAAGTCATTGCGAGCGAA
>CAYJHX010000199.1:2290-4374 GCA_964369395.1 uncultured Desulfovibrionaceae bacterium | reverse complement strand
TTACGCAAATGGACAGCAAAGCATCCATGATTTTTTAATTGCGCAGAGGTCTCAAGATAGAAACAACAAAGCCTTCTGGAGAAAATTTCTTTCCGATTTTCCCCCAGAAGGCTTTGCCCTACTCTGAAAAAGCTTGCTTTAAAAAAGATTCTCGATAAAATAGCATTTTCATCGTTTTTCAACAGGCCCTGAAAATGAAATCTACAAAATACAACTCAAAAAAGCCTGCGTCCGTTCATGTTGGGCATTTTTGAAAATCTGCTCTGGCGTCCCTTGCTCTACAATGACACCATCAGCCAAAAAAATCACCCTATCCGCCACTTCGCTGGCAAAACCCATCTCGTGAGTTACCACCACCATGGTCATACCTTCGGCGGCAAGTTCTTTCATAACCTGCAGTACTTCGCCCACCATTTCAGGATCTAAAGCCGATGTAGGTTCATCAAAAAGCATAATATCCGGATTCATTGCCAAAGAACGCGCAATGGCTACCCTTTGCTTTTGTCCGCCCGATAATTGATGCGGGTATTTGTCGGCCTTATCCACAAGCCCTACACGCTCCAGCAATTGCATGGCTTTAGTTTCCGCCTCAACTTTGGTCATTTTCTTCAATTCCACCGGCGCAAACATAATGTTTTTCTTCACAGACATATGCGCAAACAAATTAAATTGCTGAAAAACCATGCCCACATTTTCGCGAATTTTATTGATATTGACGTTTTTCCCCACCACAGGTTTATCGTCAATGATAATTTCTCCGCTGGTGGGCTCTTCTAATCTGTTTAAACAGCGCAACATGGTAGATTTTCCCGAACCGGAAGCACCAATAATGCACACCACTTCCCCTTCGGAAACCTCTAAATCAATACCGCATAAGACTTCAATATCATTATAATATTTATGCAAATTGCTTACTTTTAATTTATTTATCATAACTAATCTTCTTTTCTACATATTTTGATAAAAGCATAAGGGAAGAAATGGCCGCAAGGTATACAACGCCCACCCAGAAATACGTGGCAAAATAGTTCCAATTGGCCGAAACATATTGATTAGCTTGGTTTACCGTTTCACTAAGACCAATGACGGTAAGGATGGAACTATCCTTCACCGTGATAATAAATTGATTCACCAAAGCTGGCGAAACAATTTTTAAGGCTTGCGGCAAAACCACCTTGGACATGGTCTTAGAAGAAGACAAACCCAAACTACGCGCAGCTTCCACCTGCCCTTTGCTCACAGCCTGAATACCACTGCGATAAATTTCTGACAAATACGCACCGGCATTGAGGCTCAAAGTAATAATACCGGCAATAATGGGAGTGATTCTAAAATCATCCATAAAAAGGCGAATAATTTGTGGCGTACCAAAATAGATGAACAAAGCCTGTACAATCATGGGCGTACCACGAATAACCCACACATAGGTATGGGCCAAAAAGCTGAGCACAGGCACCTTAGCCAAGGTAAGCAAACACGAAACCAGCCCCAAACCCATACCAAGAATAATAGAAATAATAGATACTTGAAGAGTAATACCCATGCCTTTCATCAAAAAAGGATAGATATCAAAAAAAGTGGAAAATAAATCAAACATAC
The DNA here is from genome assembly GCA_964369395.1 of uncultured Desulfovibrionaceae bacterium. Lineage (GTDB taxonomy): Bacteria > Desulfobacterota > Desulfovibrionia > Desulfovibrionales > Desulfovibrionaceae > CAYJAD01. The sequence continues at coordinate 2,775 of CAYJHX010000199.1, read as the reverse complement.
AATTTCCTTAATAAAGATAACAGAAAAAATCTTTACACACTAAGATGCGCGTTTCTTTGGAAGAAGCTTTTGTTTAACAGCCTGTTTTTCCGCCGCTCCCAGGGGCTTCCGAAAAACGCGTGTTATGAGCAAGTTAAAACATTGTCCCTTAGCAATAGGCGTAACGAGCGCCTATGCTTCACAGATTCCTCTATCATGAACTGAAAGTCCTGCACAATTTTTGAAACTACTGATATGCATGGATTGCTTCGCTTCGCTCGCAATGATTTTCGTTGTAATACCAAGTCATTGCGAGGAGTACAGCGACGAAGCAATTCATGATTTTTTAATTGTACAATCAAAAAGAAAGCAGGCCTGCCCTCAACAAGGAAAGCAGGCCGCTGTTCTAAAAAACAAGTTATACTATACAATTACACATCATTACATGCCATATTTAGCAAGAATTTTTGCATAGGTACCGTTTTTCTTAATATTAGCTAGTCCAG
>CAYJHX010000199.1:0-2190 GCA_964369395.1 uncultured Desulfovibrionaceae bacterium | reverse complement strand
TATTTAGCAAGAATTTTTGCATAGGTACCGTTTTTCTTAATATTAGCTAGTCCAGCATTGAACATTTTAATGAGCTCAGCATTTTTGCCTTTTAATACAGCAAAACCGTAAGGCCCCACGTTCACTTTTTCCCCAAAAAGTTTGAGGGGAAGTTTTGCGGTGGAAATTCTGTAGCTAATAACGCTGTAATCTTCTACGCCAGCGTCCACATTACCTGTTTGTACAGCGGCATACACAGCATCAGAACCTTCAAAGCTTTGAATAGTAAAGCCGTATGTATCTTTAATGCTTTGCACATATTTGGCGCCTTGGGTACCCGTCTTTACAGCCACAACCTTGCCTTTAAGCCCTTCAAGAGAGGTAAGCTTGCTGTCTTTTCCTACAAATAACGTTTGGCCGTCTTCAAAGTATGGTGCGGAAAAATCGTAAGATTTTTCACGTTCAGGGGTAATGGTCATGCCGGCAATCATAGCATCGGCTTGGCCTGCGTTCAAATTACCAAGGGCGGCATTCCAGCCCACGTTATCTACCTTATACTTAAAGCCTTGATCCTTAGCAATGGCAGCTAATAAATCCATATCTACACCAATATATGTATTGGTCTTGGCATCTAAAAAGTCAAAAGGGGCAAAGGAATTATCAGCCACAACCAAGTAGGTTTTTTCTGCTTGAGCGCTAGAAACCATACCCATACCAAGCAACATGCCTACAACTAAAAACATGCCTAAAAAACGCATAACACAGTGTCCATTTGTCTTCATTGTTCTCTCTCCTCCAAATTTTCTTGTATAACCATTTTTTGTATACCAAAATAATAGAACCTTGTAAACTCATTAAAACCCCTTATATCCCCATTGTGCATTGTGCAAGGCTTCTTTCCTATGCATACCCATCTACATGACAGGCTGCATAAAGAAAGACCTTTTAACTTGTATATTGCCAGTGCACGCAAAATTGTGTACAAGAAAAAAAGATGGGGAAAGTCTGTACGATTTTTCCTAAATATGAACCTAAATTCCTCAAAAGGAGATCTCGATGAAATTTGCTAAACATCTACTTTTTCTTGCTTTAGGCCTCATGACCTTTGGCACCACCGCCGCTGTGGCCGCTGAAGAAACCGTAAAAATTGGTGTTTACTTGCCTTTGACCGGACAAAATGCCTTTGGTGGTCAATTAGAACTGGAAGGCATTGAATTGGCCCACAAGCAAATGCCCACCATACTTGGTAAAAAAGTAGAATTGGTTGTGGTTGATAATAAATCCGATAAGGTAGAAGCTGCCAACGCAGTAAAACGTCTTACCGAACGCGATAAAGTTAATGCCATCATCGGTACCTATGGCTCTTCTTTGGCCATGGCCGGCGGCGAAGTGGCTGAAAAAGCCAAAACCCCCGTGGTGGGCACTTCTTGCACCAGCCCCTTAGTAACACAAGGCAAAAAATATTATTTCCGCGCTTGCTTTATTGACCCCTACCAAGGTCTTGGCGCTGCTCAATACGCCATTAAAAGCCTTGGCGCCAAAAAAGCCGGCATCCTTATGGACGTGTCCAACGACTACGCCGTGGGCCTGTCTGCCTTCTTTAAGCGCGCTTTCACCAAACTTGGTGGCGAAGTGGTCAGCGAAATGAAATACAGCTCTGGCGACCAAGACTTCACAGCACAAATTCAAGCCCTTATTGCAGCTAAGCCAGACATCGTGTTTATGCCTGCTTACTTTGCCGAAGGCGCCATCATTATGAAGCAAGCTCGCGAAGCCGGTGCTAAGTTCCGCCTCATGGGTGCCGACGCCATGGATAACCCCGACACCGTTAAAATTGCCGGTGCTGCTGCCGATGGCTTCATCATTACTGCCTTCCCTTATGCTGCCGATATGCCCAACATGAGCGAAGAAGCTAAAAAGTTCACCGCCGCTTGGAACAAAGCTTATCCTAACAAAGAACCTAACATGAACGCCACCTTGGGCTATACTACCTATATGATGATTATGGACGCCATTACCCGCTCTGGTAAAACCGACAGAGAGTCCATCACTCAAGCCCTTGGCACCATCAAAGACTTACCTACTCCTTTGGGCGTACTTACCATCAATGCTACCCACGATGCTGAAATGCCTGTAGGTATCATCGAAATTAAAAATGGCAAGCGCACCTACGTAGGCGAAGTAAAACCTGAATAATTTTAGGTTACTTGC
>CAYJHX010000198.1:0-4394 GCA_964369395.1 uncultured Desulfovibrionaceae bacterium | reverse complement strand
AAGCAGTATAAGCTAGGGCATGAATAATGGCAAGTTGAGACCTTTGCGGAATTCATTATACTAAGGCCTCAAATGGTGAATAAAAAAGCCCAGACGGTATATCTGGGCTTAATAGGCCGTGAAGCCTTGTCATTTTTTCTACTGTGTTTTAGTGAGCGCCGCCAACAATACCAGTAGCTGCTACAACAAGTACCACTATTTCAACAAAAGCTATGGTGGCCATGAGCTTATCATTCTCACGAAGCATATCAACGCAAAGCTGTGCATAGCAAAGAATCGTAATACCAGCCAAAATGGCAATGCCTATGAAATTGCTAAAGTCGCCTTGGGTAAGCAAGCTTAGCCATCCCCAACCGAGGGGAATGTTGTGAAGCTTGTTAAACTCTGTAGAGCTCATGCCCCATGTCTCCACAAGTTTTTCCACGGGAACATGGGGTGGCGCAAAGGAGAAGCCAAAAACATACATACAAAAGGTAATGATAAGAAGTACAAGGCCTATATTGGAGCCAAGGGCTAATATATTGGCGTAGCGTACTTGTGCCGGAGAGGCAGCAACGTCTTGATTTTCCATAGTTTACTCCTTTGTTATTCCGCGGCTTTTGGTGGGTTTTGCGGGGATTGTGTTTGTTCTTGAGTTGTAGTCTGAGCCGGAGCAGAAACTGCTTGAGCAGCGGTGTATCCTTTATAGAGCGCTTGGCCGCCGGCAAATAAGAGCACACTAATAACCAGGATACGAATGAACTTTGGATTAGCCAAAGCTAGTAAACGTACCCCTACAATGGAGCCAGCCATAAGGCCCACAATGGAAGGCACAGCAATCATAGGAATAACAGCGCCTTGGTTCAGATAAACCCAAGCAGCAGAAGTGTCGGCAATGGAAAGAAGGAATTTAGAAGTACCCACAGAAATTTTTAAGGGGACGCCCATAAGCAAGTTCAGTACAGGCACGTTAGCCCAACCAGCACCAAGGCCGAACATACCAGCCATGATACCGATGATGATAAAGAGCAGCATACCTTGCAACGTGCGGTGCGTTTTCCATGCGATTTTTTCGCCGGAACTTGGCTCCATAAAAATGCCTTGCATGCCAAAGGCTACGCTAAGTGCGTCTTGTTTTGTTACTGTGGGAACCACAGAATTTTTGGCAAGGAGCAGTAAAATAGCAATACCTACAATAGTACCACCAAGGCAAAGCTGGGTGATATGCGCCGGTAAGGAAAGACCAATCATGGCACCGACGATGGAGAAGGTGGATGCCACTAAGGCCACCGGTAACGCAAGGCGTAAACTGGCAAAATTACGTTTTAATAAGCCAGGGCCTGCTGCCAAAGCGCCAGCTAGCGCCACCATGAGGCCTGCGCCACGCACGAAGTCCAAATGGAAAGGGAAGAAACCACTGACCAAGGGCACAAAGAGTACGCCCCCGCCCACACCTGCTAACACAGCGACGATGCCGAGAATAAAACAGAAAATGAGTAGAGCCAAGGGCCAAATCCACCATTGGATGGTGCTTCCCGCGGCAGCATTTGTGGCATTTTGCAATTCCTGACTTGTGCTCGGTTCTGCGGCGATGGCGAGGCTACAAAGACACAAGACAATGAGCCCACATAACAAAGAAACTTTACGGATTGACATAAATCCCCCTTTAAACAGTTGGCGATGTTGCTTAAATGCATCCTTTAACACCATTAACATATGGATTGAGAAAAAAAGTACAATAAGGTCTTTTCCTAATATAAATGCTTTTTTTAAGAGAATTCCTTATGTTCGTAGATTTGAACTAAGCCGTGCCGTATGGCAATTTTAGTAAGTTGACTTAAAGATTCTATATTTAATTTGTTGAATACATTGTATTTATGACTTTCTACCGTTTTAGGGCTAATGTGCAATTGGCCAGCAATGGTGCGAATGGATGTGCCATTGGCAAGAAGGAGAAAGACTTCTTTTTCACGTGTAGAAAGAATATCAAGATCGCGTTGCGGTTGCATAGCGTGTGATGTGCGCATGTGTTCGATAAAAATACCACTAGGGTCAGGAGCGCTTAAATAGACATTGCCGTGACGAATTTTTTGAATGGCTTGCAATAGATGTTTGGGATCGTGTGCTTTGGCTACATGGCCGCGAATGCCGCAAAGAATAAGGTCGGACAAATAGCGTTTGTCGTCATGGCTTGTGTAGATAAGAATTTGAGTTTGTTGACAAAGAGAGTGGATGTTTTTGATAGCATTCACGATGGTTTCTATGGAAGATACGGTGTTTTGGTGGGTCATGGTGGCAATAATAGCACTACTCGTATCTTGTTGCTTGTGATGCAACACCGTGTCCATAATAACAAGATGTGGCTTATGTTTTGTAACAAGCTCAAGGCCGGAATGCACGCACGTTGCCATACCCACGATATGTAAATCTGGGAAAGGCGAGAGGAGTGAGCGAACGCCCTCCATAAGTAGTTTATGGGCATCAAGAAGAAGAATGCGATACTTATCCATGCGGTTATCCTAGTATGAAACCTTTGCACAATCTACTATGCAAAGTTTCACAGAGCGTTGTCGACAGTCTCAATATGTATGACGGTAAAACTTAAAAAGCGCGCTGTTATGTATGCTATAACCAATGGTAATCTTGTCTCTTTATAGCACAAGAGATATATAAAAGGCAAGAAGAATTAGAGGGAAGGGGGGATGGATATGAATCTCATTGCTTTACCTTGCATTCTACAGTACCTTGTGGAAAATAGTGAATGAATTTTTAATTATATGACTGAAAACACAATTTTGTTTACTTTTTATATAAAGAGGTAAAAAGGTTTTTATGAATTTAGAATTTCAATCAATGAGTCCCATTCCTTTGGTTTTTTTACTAGAAGAGCTAAATTTTGGGGGTACGCAGAGGCAAACGCTAGAATTGGCGCGCCATCTAGATAAAACGCTTTTTCGTCCTGAAATTTGGACAGTACGTGCTGGCGAAGCTTTGTTGGCCATGGCAAAAGAAGCGGGCATTCCTGTGAAAATTTTACGGAACGATGCGACATTGCGGCCATTTTTAGCAGGCTTTGCCTTATGTAAACATTGGCGCAAAGAACGCCCTGTGCTTATACATTTGGGGACGGTTTTTCCTAATGTTTGGGGGCGACTTTTGGGGAAGTTTTTTAAAACACCTGTTATTATAGGTGGATGTAAGGGGCAAGGGAATATTCGCTTACAGCACGAGCGCTTTTTGTGGTCACTCGCCCATGCGCATATTTGCGATGCGTACTCCATCAAACAAGGGCTTGAAGAATTAGGCGTGCCGGCACAGCAAGTGCATTGTATACCCAATGGGGTGAATGTGGAATTTTTTGCACCGCCACAAGAGAGGGTGCTCGAGCCGGAAATTGTGTGTGTAGGACGTCTGGTAGCAGAAAAAGATCATGCTACATTATTACGGGCGTTTGCCATGGTGGTGGCTAAAGTCCCCAAGGCGTGTTTGCATATTGTGGGAGATGGGCCTTTGCTTGCCTCTTTACAACAACTTACACAAACGTTGCGCATACAGCATGCGGTCGTCTTTCATGGGGCCAGCAGTACAGTGCGAGAACATATGCACGCTGCCAGAGTGTTGGTGCTTTCTTCCATTTCGGAAGGTACGCCCAATGTATTACTGGAAGCCATGGCATGCGCTTTACCCATTGTGGCTACAGCTGTGGCTGGTATTCCCGATATGATTGCGCATGAAAAACAGGGTTTACTGGTGGAAGCTCGTAATCCTCACATGCTGGCTAATGCGTTGGTGCAAGTTTTAGAAGACGACACTTTGGCATACAAGCTAGGTAAAGCTGGACGAGAGCATGTTTGTAATAACTATTCGTTAGATACTGTCGCTCGCAAACATGAAGCTGTGTATGTAGATTTATGCAAGAGAGTCGGATTGTAAACATATTTTTGCGATGCTGCCCCCTTTTTTTAAGGGTAAAAGCTTATGTTTTTTGTACTTTCTTCCTTGGCTTGGGTAGGGGAGTAATGCCTTCTAGAATCTCCAAGACAGCTTGACATAGTTCTTCGTCTTCAATGTTTAAAATATAGTGCTCTTTAGCACTTTTATAGGGAATACCGGTGTCGGCATTTTTCATGTATTCTGCTATTTCTGGTAGTTTTTTTATAAAAACGGTATTATCACAAAGTAAGAGTAATGGTTTATCGTTGATATATACCATATACTCTCCAAACATTTTTCTATGACGAATGACACCAAGGTGCTGTATTTGATCACATACGAATTCTGTAAATTCTAAAGAAGTAGCCATGTTTTACCTTTGTATGAATAATGCTTAGTGAAAAAGCCGTTTTACAATGTGGTAAAATGAATTTCCACTTTTTCCCCTACGGTGCTTTGTATGAGTTCTTCCATGCTGGCCA
>CAYJHX010000197.1:0-4395 GCA_964369395.1 uncultured Desulfovibrionaceae bacterium | reverse complement strand
CATTGGGAAAAAGGCGATACTCTGCGCCTTATTGATGGGCAACAAGCACAATCTGTAAAAAATACCATAGAAGAACCAAATTCTGCTTCCATACAATCTACGGATGGTCTTCTGTCTCATGGAGATTTTTTGCGCCAGCTTACCGTAGCTACGGAAAAGCATGCCTCCTTTAGCCTGGCATTAGTGCGCGTATGCAGCGCCCCTGATTTGCAAGAAAATGAGGCCATAACAGAGCTTATGCATATCTATGCTCAAGAATCTCCTCTACCTTATGAAGAAAATACCAATGCCGTAGCTGCTCCCATTATTCCTTTTGACGGAAAAAACAATTCTTACCCCACCCTCATGGGGCAATATGGCGAAACAAGCCTTATCTTCTTTCATCCAACTACAAATACACAAGCCTTAGAGCAGCAATATAAATCTCTCGTGCAGCACGCAAAAAAGGCTGGTATGGATGTAGCTGTTGGTTTGGCCAACTACCCTTATTTGCAAGCGCATAAACGCGATATTGTAGATTATTGCCACAAAGCTTTAGAATTGGCGCTTCTTTTACCTGAGCCGCAAGTAGGCAGTATGGGGTCTTTAGCCCTCAATATCAGCGCCGACCAACGCTATAGTCGCGGAGATATTTTTGGTGCTGTGGAAGAATATAAACTGGCCATTTTAGCCGACGCTGGTAATGCCATGGCGTGGAACTCTTTGGGCGTATGTATGGCGGCGTTAAATCGCTCTAGCGAGGCACGCCAACACTTCAAGGAAGCCTTGAAGTTATGGAAAAAAGATCCGTCAAATTCTACAGTTCTTGAACAAACAGCCATCAATATTCCTCAAGAACTTGCCGCCACTCTTTACAATTTAGGTACTGTCTGCCAAAGCTTAGGCGAAGTGCGTGCTGCCACAAAACATTTTAAACAATGCATTGAAGTAGACACAAAACACTACTTTGCCCACATACGCTTGGGGCAACTGGCAGAAAAAAGCAAAAAACTCCCGCAAGCACGACAATACTATACCCAAGCTGCAGCTTTGGAAGAGCAAAAACAAAGCACAGAGTCCAGTAGTAACACAGGACTTGCCTATAGGCACTTAGCTCGCGTTGCTTTGCGGCAAAAAAAACAAGCTGAAGCAAGAGAATTATTGCACGAAACACTTATACACAATCCGCAAGATGCCATAGCTCTGTGCATGCTCGCAGAAATTTATTTGCAAAGCGGCGAAGACCCAGCCATGTCTGAAATGCTTGCCAGAAAAAGCGTGGGCTTGCGTCCGGAATATGCCCATGCATGGCGTATTTTAGCTCAAAGCTTGCGTGCCCTTGGGCAGGAAGATGATGCACTTAATGCAGAAGATAGAGCCTCTACCTTATAAAGCAAATTGCGCACAAAGCCATGCATACCAATCTTTTTGGCTTTGAATAGGCAGATGGTTTTGCTTATTTTGCACTTGTGGCGGAAAGAAAATGGCATAAGGCACCTGGCTTACTTCCGGACTCATGTGTACGTGGTTTCCTGTACCGTCCATACCATGATCACTGAGCACCACCACCGTAGAACCTTGCTCAAGCCATACAGGCACGTGAGCCGCAAGCAAAGCATCTGCATGGCATACGGCTTGAGCATATTCTACACTTTTACCACCATATTTATGGCCTGCATCGTCAATATTCATGGTATGAATAAGTAAAAAATCGGGATTATATTGTTTATATAAAAAAACAGCGTCTTGAAACACATGACTATCTGGGTACACATCTTCAGAATAAAAAATACCGTGCTGTAAACATTTTTCGTGGGCAGAAAAATACATTCGATGTTGCGCAGGTGAAAAAATTTCTCCCATATAGAGCTCATACATCCAATGATAAGCAGCGGCGGCACAAGTAAACCCTGCACAATGCATCTTCCTAAAAAAAGACTGTTGCAATGCGGTTGAAGGCAGTTGCCACGCTTCATTGCGCACAATCCCCGTTTGTTGCGGAGATAATCCGGTAAATAAAGTGGCATAGATAGGCCGAGAAAGAGGTGGAACTTCCGTTGTAAGTGTACCACTCCACGCTTTACCGCTCTTATGTGCCTGCGCTAAAAAAGGCATATTTTCAACAGAGGATGCAGCACTTAACCCATCAAGAAGTATAAAAATAATTTTGTTCATATATTCCTTAGCAAACAACAAAGCCTTCTGAACAGGCGAAGCAGATTGCGCTTTTTTCAGCAGTCTAGTAAAGGTTGCATTGTAGGGGGAGTCAATGATATACATTCCATGCGTGTATTCCAAACAAGATATCACAAGAAGGACAATTTTTCTATATGATTAGATATCCATATAAAATCATTCTTTTTTTATATATTTTACTTTGTTATGCTTTTCCCGCCTCTGCTCAAGAAATACGAGGTGAACTTTGGTCTGGCTCCATTTATTCTTCTACTTTTAAAGCAGGCGTCTGTATAGATGACCAAGATGCTGTTCATGGTGTTTTATTACTGCGCCAACGCAATGGTCAGGAAGATTCTTATCATTTTTATGGTAATAAAAATCTCAAAGAAGTTTTTCATTTACGCCATAACGATGGCCATATTTTTAGTGGAAAAATTACCGGAGAACACAGTGTCAGCGGCACTGTCAAATTACGTCAAGGCATCAGCATTCCGCTGCAAGGAAAACGAGAACAAAATGTATTATTAGGCACACAATGCCGTCCTCTTAATCCTCAATAAATGTTAAATAGGTTGAAATAGTTATGTTACTTTGGATAATTGCGGCATCTTTGCAATGCTTACTACTATGGTGGCTTTGGCGCGGTGCACGTGCCATTCTTATGGTAAAAGAAGCAGAGACGCTACCCCAGACAGCTTCATCTGATTTTTCTCATACTGCCTCTACAGAATCGTCTGCTTCACAAGCCCCTACCCCTACGGTAGCCATGATTATTCCCGCAGCTGGTAAAAATTCCCGTATGCCACAAGCGTTGCGCTCTCTTTTACAACAAGACTATCCCCACATTATTCCCGTTATTGTTACAGCCACGGCAGAAGATCCGGCCCATGCCTTAGCATTGGAATTGCGTCAAGAATTTCCTCAGCTTGAATGTGTCGTAGCAGGCACTACGCAAACATGCGGACAAAAAAATCATAATACATTGCAAGGTATAGCCCATTGCCAACATCGCGCCGATATTTATGCTTTTTGTGATAGCACACACACAGCCAAGCCCGACTTTATACGGCAATTGGTTCAACCCATTGTAAACCATGAAGTGGGGGTTACCACAGGTTACCATCAAGTTGTTGCTAAGGACGATACTCTTATCACCCTTGCCTATCAAATTTCCGTGCTTCTTATGCGCTTTTTACAAGCCATAGCCACTTTTACCCAACCCTGGGGTGGCGCCATGGCCATAGATAAAAAAACCTTTGAACATCATAATATTGCCCAATTTTGGCAAGATAATGTAGTTGACGACTGTTCTTTGGCCTCTTTACTCATGAAAAAACGCTTGCCTGTAAAACTATGCCCCCTTGCTTTGCTCGATACCTCCGCTCAGAACTATACGTTCAGTCTATGGGAAGCTTGGATGCAACGACAAGTACTGTTTTTAAAATTTTGCATTATTCCTCAATGGTACGCTTTGGGTATTTTTGCCAGTCTCATGGCATTGCCTATTTTCATTTCGTGTTTACTTATTTTAGGCGGGGTTACCAATATTTTGCCTTTCTCCTATGGCTGGTATACTATTTTGGCTTGTATACACCTTGCTATTGTTACTTCTATCATTTTACGCTGGCGCGAATTTACCCCTTACACTGCCCCCGCCATGGCATGGATTAAAGCCTTTTTGCTTGCATGTACTGTGCTACTTAAAGTGTATTTAACAACCACAAAAATGTGGCATATTGATTGGCATGGCATACGCTATTATGTAAAAAAAGGCGGCAAAGTGTGCCGCATAAAAAAGCTCTACTAAAAAGGTTTCTATGATTTCTCGCAAAGATCTTTTACGCGTTAGCGTACGCCAAGTAATACGCCAAAAGAGCTACGGAGTCATTTTTTCCATTGCTCTTGGCATCACAGCTTTCATAGCTCTTTCTGTATTAGGAAGAGAAATTCGCTATAATATTGGACAAGATATGGTACTTATGGGTGGCGTAAACATTATTCAAGTTATCATGAATGATGGCGCCAAAGTAGGTCAACCACGTCGCGAATTTTACCCTGAGTCCATTGAAGAATTACGCAAAATCTCCGGCACAGCTACCGTAAGTGCCACATTATGGGGCACAAAAAATACAACACTTAAAAAAGATGATCAGACCATCATGCTTATGTTTCATGGTGTAGACCAATATTATTGGGATACCTATTCTGCGAATCTTGTGGCAGGTCGATTACTCAACG
>CAYJHX010000196.1:0-4473 GCA_964369395.1 uncultured Desulfovibrionaceae bacterium | reverse complement strand
GCATCATCGCCTTCGGCGGTAAAGATAATTTCGTCGCCCTGCTTGCAGCCAAGACTCATGAGTGCAAACAATTTTTTACCATCGGCTTTTTTTTCGCCTTTTTGAATGGTGATGGCAGAAGAAAATTGTTGCAATTCCTTCACAAGCATGCCCGCAGGGCGCGCGTGAATACCGTGCTCGTCTTTAATAACATAGTTAAAAGTTTCCATAAACTATTCCTCCTTCAGATTGTAATTGAGTTATAAGTGTATCATATTCAGGCGCATTTAAGAAGTTATGAATCAGCACAAGGTGCGCCGTAGCATTGGCTTGCGCGGCGCGCTCACCAAGTTGATTATGCGTTACTACCACGTCGGCATCGGCAGGAATTTCACTCACTGGCGAATGTTTCACTTCAATACCTTCAAAGCCTGCATCACGCAATTTCTTACGTAATTTGGTGGCACCCATGGCACTACTGCCCATGCCAGCATCGCAAGCAAAAATAATTTTTTTAATAACACGTCGTTGTGTCGCCTGCCCTGCCTGCCCTACCGGCTCGGAAGCCTGCGTTGGAGCCTGCTCAGAAGCGGATTGTGCAGTCTCACTTGCAGCAGTTGTTCCTTTCGCTTCGGCTTTCATGCTTTGCATCTTGTTTGTAGCCGCCGCCATGGCATCCTCGCCATCTTCGCCTTCGGCATCTTTAGCATACACTTTTAAAAGCACTACAGCCAAGACAAAAGTCACCACACAAGCCACGCTAATTCCGGCAATATTGGCAAAATAAGACCCCGCAGGTGTCATAAGTAATTCTGCAAAAATACTTCCCGGTGCCGCTACACCTGTCAGGCCGCCACCAAGGGCGGAAAGGGTAAATACGCCTGCAGAGCCACCGGCAATCATAGCCACAATAAGAATGGGATTCATAAGCACAAAGGGGAAATATATTTCGTGAATACCCCCGAAAAAGTGAATTATAGCCGCACCAGGAGCGCTTGTTTTTGCGGCTCCCTTACCTACGAGCATATAGGCAAGCAACAAACCAAGGCCGGGCCCAGGGTTTGACTCTATCATAAAGAAGATAGATTTACCGGCCTCGGCTACCTGCTCTGCACCCAAGGGAGTAAAGACGCCGTGATTAATCGCATTATTTAAAAAAAGTACTTTGGCAGGCTCTACTAAAATAGAAGTTAAAGGCAACAAACCATGCGACACAAGCCAGCTAACACCGCTGCCAAGCATGGCCGTACCGGCTTCCACCATGGGGCCGATGACATAAAAAGCCAAAATGGCAATAATGCCGCCCAAAATACCGGAAGAAAAGTTATTAACCAGCATTTCAAAGCCTGCAGGAACTTTCCCGTCAATGGCCTTATCGAAAGACTTAATGGCAAAGCCCCCCAAAGGCCCCATAATCATGGCACCAAGCAACATGGGAGTATTGGGCGCCCCCATAATAATACCAAAAGTGGCCACAGCCCCCACCACACCGCCACGCACATCGGCAACCACACGCCCACCGGTAAAACCAATAAGCAAGGGCAACAAATAGGTGAGCATAGGGCCCACCATGGTGGCAAGCTCTTTATTGGGGAGCCAGCCCTTTGGAATAAATAAAGCCGTAATAAGGCCCCATGCAATAAAGGCCCCAATATTGGGCATGACCATACCACTCAAAAACCGTCCAAATTTCTGAATGCGATTCTTCATAACTCATCCTCATAAACTAGCACATTACAAATTAGTACATTTTTTCACAAATAGAAAAATATGTAAAAAAAGCAGATAATTATTAACTATTATTTGGTTATCTAAATAACTATATGCGGAAAAAATATCTAGGGCAAGTTTTTTTTTCACAAGCGCAGGAAAATATATAGCCTTTGATAAAAAACCTTGCAGCAAGTTTTTTATCAAAGGCTATGCCGAAAAAATCTCGAATATGTTATGCTTATGGATGATCACAAACACTAATTATTTTTTTGTGAAATAATTTTTCAAATTTTCTTTACCACCATCATCAGCGATAGGAAGACTTTCTGCGTCTTTCCAAAAAACTAATCCCACATTCACAGCATCGTTATCATTTACAAATAAGTACACAGGAATCATTTTTTGCTGTAAGCTATTAATCGTCCATTGCTCCCATTTGCCAAAGCCCACTTTATCCCCTTCTTTTAAAGTATATACAGGCTTGCCGCCATGGTCGACCAACTCCACACTGCTTGTCATAGTCATGGGGCCAAAAAATAAATTATACATACTAGCCCACGATTTCAACGAACGCACACCAAACTGATACAATTTGAACCTAAAAAGATTTTGCCCATCCACGGGGCTTGTTTTAATAAAATCTTTACAAACAAAGGCGGGGCTTTCCGAAGACGCTTTTACTAGATCCTCTTCTTCCCACTTTCGCAATATATAAATAATTTCTTGCCAGCCACTGCAATTGCTATCGCCAGGCAGCACGGCATTGCGCACAACGCCCCCCTTCCACACAGCAGTACCATTATACCCTTGCCATTGTGCACCCGCATTCAGGCGATGGGTATACTCTGCATAATTCACGCCTGGGCCTTGGCGCACCTTGATTCCTGAACCTGAGGGAACGAAAAAACTATAATTTTCTGCAAGATTAGCCAGTTCTTCTGTCATTGCCTTAATGTCTTTTTCTTTCTTTAAGCCATCAAGATAAAAAGAATGTGATGCTGTTTTAGAAGCTGAACCCTCTTGCGCTGCCAAAGCCTTAGTATTTGTGCATACAACCAAAGAAAGTAAGCCACACACCATGAAAATAAGCTTTTTTTTCATACTCTTCCTCACTTCATAACGTTATTTGTCTCAATATCTTCCAAAAGGAATATAACAAAGTGTATTTCAGAATACAAATATGCACAACTCTTAGACAGCACTTTTTCAAGAAAAGAACCGTGGGAACCCAAGATAAAATGCTTAGCCCGCGTAATACATGCTTGACTATTGCCACAAGGACGTATATAGAAATGCCCGAAGCTGAGCGGCGCAAGCACCGCCAACTCCGTCAGGTCCGAAAGGAAGCAGCGGCAGCGGTGGCTACGGGTGCTCAGCTTCTTTTTCATTATTAATTTGTTGAAAAACAGCAATCTGCTGCGTCAGCGCTAAAAAGTCAAACAGCTTATGTATGTCGTATACACCGCGCTCCTTGACTTTTTTCACTTCCTTGCATCTTACTATTTTTGAACAAATTAACCAACCTTGTTGCAATATTGAAAAACAGCAATCTGCTGCGTCAGCGCTAAAAAGTCAAACAGCTTATGTATGTGGTATACACTACGCTTCTTGAAGAAATACTCACTCATTATTTTTCTTAATATAACTACGCAATACATGTAACGTTTTATTTAATCAGCGCTTCCTTAACTTTTCCGTTAGACAAAGAATAATAATAGGTTTCCAAAGGGGATAATCCCCTTTGGCGGTGGGTTTGGGAGGCAGAGCCTCCCAAGAAAAAAAATCTGATACGCCTCTCTTAAACGCTCCCTTCTTGTAAAAACGCCTTCTGTTCCTCTAACCATTGCGCAAAATGTTCGCGCGCTCTTTGGCTATACAGTGCCTTGCGTTCTTTCTTCTTAGCTCTTTCGCCTAAATCCGGCATAAGCCCAAAATGCGCATTGGAAGGTTGAAATTTCTTAGCCGGTGTGCGTAAATGTTGTAATAAAGCCCCCAAAGCGCTTTGCTCTGGCGGCGCGTTTATCGTTTTTTCTTGCAGTTCTGCCACCAACAACAAAGCCGCCCAATGGCCGCATGCTGCCGATTCCACATAGCCCTCCACACCGGTAATTTGTCCGGCAAGGCGTACTTTTTTTGCTGTATAGCCCTGCAAGCACAAATTTTCATCCAGCACCTTGGGCGCATTGACATAGGTATTGCGGTGCATAGAACCAAAGCGCACAAATTCTGCCTGTTCTAGTCCGGGAATTTTACGAAAAATCTCTTTTTGAGCCGCATAAGTAAGTTTTGTTTGGCACCCCACCAAATTATACATGGATTCGTTCAGATTTTCTGTACGCAATTGTATAACAGCGTAAGGACGACGCCCTGTACGCGGATCCACAAAACCCACAGGTTTTAACGGTCCAAAAGTTAAAGTGCGCACCCCACGCTCTGCCAGGGCTTCAATAGGCATACAGCCTTCAAAGTGTATTTCTTTTTCAAAGTCTTTGGCTTGCACTTTTTCTCCGGCAAGAAGAGCCTCATAAAAAGCAAGATATTCATCTTTTTCCATGGGACAGTTAAGGTATTCGCCGGAAATTTCGCCTTCTTCTGGCTCTTGATAGCGTGAAGCCCGAAAAACAATATCTCTATTGATGGATTCTGCGCTAATAATAGGAGCTATAGCATCATAAAAATACAATTGCGTGCCCCCACCCTCTTGCAATACATGAGCCAGCGATGTAGCCAAATTATCAGAAACCAAAGGCCCCGCCGCCAAAACCACCTGCGTAAAATCTT
>CAYJHX010000195.1:0-4482 GCA_964369395.1 uncultured Desulfovibrionaceae bacterium | reverse complement strand
TAAATAATTTGCGTTTGTCTTTTAACGCCTTTAAGCAAATCGTGTAAATGCGGCTCTTGGAGGCGCAAAGGCACATCAAGGGAAGTACGCACTTCTGAACCGTAGTCGGCGCTGGCCACATCAGCCATGGATAAAATACCATCGCCGCTGTGCCAATCTTGGCCTTCTTCTACCCTTTTAAGGTGCCTCTTCCCCTTGGGGGTTACAATAATAACTAACGAACCATACGCTGGCATAGATATCCTTTATCAAAAATCGTTAAAAGTATTTTAGGTTTCAGTATGTCTTTATGAACCTGTATATGTGTTTTTCTGTGCAAACATCATTTGTATAAACACATTAAAGCATGTAAGTCCAAAAGACGTGACTGGGCCTATCCTTGTACAGGAATCTCGCTCACAGTAGGCGAGTTTTTTACCGCTCCTACAGGAATACCCTGCTCTCTTCTTGCCCCTTCATAATACGGTATGGCTGGCGGTGCACCATAAGGGTCTGTCGGATACGTCGGTGTTGTCGGATAGGTGTTGGGATAACTAGGTTGTAGATTAGGGTCTCCCATACCGGGTACATAATTTCCTTTTTCGTCTATATATCCACCATCAGGAACAGCAGCAGGCATGTGCACTAGCCCTTCGTGAGGCATATCTTTTCTAAACCCAAGGCCATTGACCACGGTAATATTATCCGGCAGCACAAAATCTTCCTTGGGATATAAAGGCTCCACAATTTTGCGGTATTCCACAAAAGCCGGTAAAGCCGTGGAACCGCCTGTTTCTCCGCGTCCAAGTCGTTGTAACTGGTCATAGCCAATATACACAGAAGATACCAATTGCGGTGTAAAACCGATGAACCACGTATCTTTTTCATCATTGGTGGTGCCGGTTTTTCCGGCCACAAATTTATTCAGCACCTTGGCTCTGGTGGCTGTGCCATTATTGACAACTTTTTTAAGCAAAGAAGCCATAATATAGGCGTTTTCAGGGCTTACAGCCTGCCAATGCTCGGGGTCTTGCTTATAAATTTCGCGCCCATTGACATCTTTAATAGATACAATAATACGCGGTCGCGCGGCCCAACCTTGATAGGCAAAAGCCGTAAACGCTTGAGCCATATTTAAAGGAGATACTGCCACAGCACCTAAGCTGATGGAAAGCGCGTGGGGAAATTCTGGTGTTAAGCCCAGCGCCTTGGCTCTATCAATGACCGAATCTACCCCAATAAAGTCCGTCACTCGCACCGTACACACGTTACGCGAAAGGGCTAAAGCTGTGGACATGGGAATGGGCCCTTTAAACTTATGGTCATAGTTGGAAGGAGACCACACCTGACGCGTACCGGGAATATGATAGGTAAAGGGCAAATCGGGCACCAAGGTGGCGGCGCTAAAGCCTTTATCAAGGGCCGCAGAATACACAATGGGCTTGAAAGCCGAACCGGGTTGCCGTTCACTTTGTACAGCGCGGTTAAAATGGCTTTCGCCAAATTCATAGCCCCCCACCAAAGCCACCACGTCGCCACTGTCAGGCTCAATAGAAACCAGTGCCCCTTGAGCCACAGGCATTTGCTGTAAAGCAAGAGGAATAGGTACCCCCTGCTTTGCGGTGATGGGGTCATACGTGGCATCTTTAAGAACTTTTTTGCCTTTTTCCGTCACTTCTTTGGGCTTGCTGTCTGGCTGCGCCAACCAAATTACGTCGCCTACAGCCAGTACCTTTCTGGCATCGGTGATATTATAGCCTTGGCGTTTTCTTGGGTCTATATGCCTAGCCCAGCGCATGGTGCTAACATTAACAGACCCCACATACCCACTGCCAAGGCCCACCTCGGCACTTTTGGCATCTACTTTCGTTACCAAACCGCGCGTCCACACGCCTCCGATAAGGTCATAAGGAGAAAACTTCTTTTTAGCTAAATAGGCAGATATTTGGTCTACAGGTACTCTTTCCACCGGCCCGCGATAGCCTTGCCTACGAGCAAGAGCTTCTAAGGCAAAGCGTAAACCTAGCGCCGCGGCATCTTGGTGTACAGGGTCCATGGCCGTAGTCACCGTAAGGCCGGCTTCGTACACATAATCTGCACCAAATTTTGTGCTTTTAAGGCCCATGATTTTCATATTTTCTTCGCTGAAAAATTCAATGAGCAAGCGGCGCACTTCTTCCATATACCAACCAGCGGCACCCAATTTGGCTTCGGGCATGGTCCAATATACCAACGGCTCTGTGGCGGCTTGTTGGTACTCGGCTTCGGAAATCCATTTTAACTCACGCAAGCGCCCCAATACATACATTTGGCGGCTCTTGGCCACTTGCGGATAGCGGAAGGGATTGTAACGGCTAGGCGCCTGAGGCATGCCGGCCAGCAAAGCACTTTCGGCCAGCGTAATGTCCGTGGCATGCTTCCCAAAATAGGTACGCGCCGCGGCCTCTACACCATAAGCTTTTTGTCCAAGGAAAATTTGATTTAAATAAATGCTTAGAATTTGATCTTTCGTAAGTTCTTTCTCTAATCTATACGCTAAAACGGCCTCTTTAAGTTTACGCTTATAGCTTTTTTCAGGCGTGAGCAATAATTGCTTAATGACCTGCTGCGTAATGGTACTACCGCCTTGGGTATTTCTACCGCTCTTAAAGTTTACAATGGCGGCACGCATAATGGCCATGGGGTCTACCCCTGCATGCTGATAAAAACTATCGTCTTCCGCAGCTAAGAAAGCCTTGGTAATGTAGGGAGACATATCTTCAAGGGGCACCATAAAGCGCTTTTCATTAAATAAGCTGCCCAGCGGCGTGCCGTCTCTGGCCAGCACAACCGTGGCTTGTGGCGGACGAAAATCTGCCAATTGCTCAGTGGTGGGTAAATCGCGTGCTGCCCAATAAAAAAGCCCCACAACGCCCACAATGCCCACAATGCCTCCTAAACACACAAGTACCAAGAAGGACAAAAACATATTTTTAAAAAAGATTCCAATTTTCATAATGTATTAACCAATATGCATCGCGTCATTTTTTAGTATTAGGAAAGAGTCGAGTGATAGAAGCTTCGCTCCTCAACAGGAAGATACTTTTTACTCCGCCATATGTATAAATATACATATTTTCGCAAGAGAGGTTGGGCATCATAAGAGGGCGAAAAAACATTTCACCAGCGTTTCCTAGTGGAAAATGCGCACGTTTTTTGTTATTAAAGAAGGTACATATTGACAGTGTTGCCACACATCACAATGTGTGGTTTTGTGTGAGCATTGTTGTCTTGTTACATTCCAAAAGATTGCAAAAAAATTTTGCTGGCGCAGTATACGCATAAACAATATTTTTCGCAACACATGAGAAGGGGGGCTTTTTGCAAATTTTCTTTGAAAAAAACCACTTTTATTGAGAATAAAGCCTTTTGTACGATGACAAAGGCAAGGATTGCCTTGCCATCATAGCCCTCATAAAAACTTAATATTACAGCAAAAGCTACTGTGCACGAAGTAAAGCCCCCCTGAATTCAGTAATTTTAAGAACTACGCGGAGCCTTTAAGGATACATACAAGGAGAAAGTATGAAAAAAATAGCAAGTGCATTGATATGTTTTAGCCTAAGCTTTGCCTTTGTGCTTTTACTGGTACTTACAGGGCAAGCCCATGACCCCCTACTCTCTCCCCAAGAAAAAGGTAAAGGCCTTTACGATACTCTTTGTATTACTTGCCATAAAAATAATCTTGCTGGAGCAAAAGAAAAGTACCTTCTTGAAAAATTTGCGTATTATGAAAGAGGAAAGTTTTACAGTAAATCCAGAAAAAGCATGCAAGCCCTTTTCAAAAAACTATCGCAGGAGGATGAAACACTTCTCGCACGCTACATACAAGCCATGAAAAAATAACGGTATCTTAGTGGATACTCTACACAATTCACCTTGCATACCTTGCAGCATTTTGGCATAATACCTTATGACTCGTAAAAATTCTTCACGGAACTGGCTATGGCTTGATATACTCATTGTCCTTGGTTTGCTCTCTTTTGCTTATTTTTTTTGGCACAATGCCCGCCAAGCCTTGCCGCAATCGTGGCAGTGGCAGGAGCTTCTTACGTACTTTGCATGGCACGATGCCCAAGGCTGGCATGCGGGCTTATTGTTACACGGCCTTTGGGCTACCCTCAAAGTAGGTTTTTGGGCTGGCATGTTGGCGCTTTTAGTGGGGCTTGGCATGGGCACCTATCTTGCCACAAAGAAAACAGGTCTTATGCCGCACATCCTGTATGCCATAGTCATTTTTTTGCGTAACACCCCTCCCTTGGTACTCCTCTTCTTGCTCTACTTCTTAACCAGCGAAAATACTCTTTCATTTTTGGGTAACCTTTTACGCACCGCCCCTGTATGGTTTCAAGAAAGTGTCGCACTTATTTTTGCCACACCCAACACCTTGGACAAAATGCTGGCCGCCGTGCTTACTTTGGGTATGTACCAAGGCGCCTATGTAGCTGAAATAATACGCAGTGG
>CAYJHX010000194.1:0-4489 GCA_964369395.1 uncultured Desulfovibrionaceae bacterium | reverse complement strand
GCAATATATTGTTTTTATTATATTTCCTTTTGCACTTGGCAACAATGACACTAAAGCAAGGTAGAAAATCATGTCAGCACTCAAATACAAACGTGTTTTATTAAAATTGAGTGGCGAAGCCCTCGCCGGAGATCAAAAAACAGGAATTCAACCCGAAACCGTGTCTAAAATTTGCCAAGAAGTAGGCACCGTCGTGTCCATGGGCCTTGAAGTGGCCTTGGTTATTGGCGGGGGGAATATTTTCCGCGGCATTTCTTCTTCGGCTAAAGGCATGGAGCGCTCTTCTGCCGACTATATGGGCATGTTGGCGACAGTCTTAAACGCCCTTGCCGTGCAAGATGTTTTAGAAAAACAAGGTTTTCCCACACGCGTACTTTCAGCCATTACCATGCAAGAAGTCTGTGAGCCCTATATCCGCCGCCGTGCCTTGCGTCATTTAGAAAAAGGACGCGTTGTTATTTGTGCTGCGGGTACAGGAAACCCCTATTTTACTACCGATACTGCTGCTGCTTTACGCGGTATGGAATTGCAATGCGATGCCATTATTAAAGCCACCAAGGTAGATGGCGTATATAATAAAGACCCCATGAAATTTGATGACGCCGTTAAATACGAAAAAGTTAGCTATGACGAAGCATTGGCGCAACATCTTGGGGTTATGGACGCTACAGCCCTTGCTTTAGCCCAAGAAAATAATGTGCCCATATTAGTGTGCAAGATGTTTGGTGGTGATATTCAACGCATTGTTTGCGGTGAGAATGTGGGCACCATTGTAAGCTAGAGTCGTAAGCATCAAAAAAACATAAGCCACAAAATAACGACAAACTTTTATGTAAGATAATTTTTTATCTTACAATATACTTTCGGAGGATCACATGCCTAAAGATACAATACTTATGGAAACAGAAGAGCGCATGGAAAAAGCGGTCAATGCCATGGACAAAGATTTTGCTAAATTACGTACAGGCCGCGCCAGCTCTAGCCTTGTGGACGATATACGCGTAGATTATTACGGTACTCCCACCCCCATCAATCAATTGGCCTCCGTAGCCGTGCCCGATAGCCGTACCATTACCATTCAACCTTGGGACAAAGGCGGATTTAGCGCTGTGGAAAAGGCTATTTTAAAGTCAGACCTAGGCCTTACCCCTGTGAATGATGGCAAAATTATCCGCATTGTTATTCCTGCACTCACCGAAGAGCGCCGTAAAGATTTGGTCAAGGTTTCGCGCAAATACAGCGAAGATGCCAAAATTGCCGTGCGCAATGTACGCCGCGATGCCAATGACCAATTAAAAAAATTGGAAAAAGATAAGACCATTTCTGAAGACGATTTGAAAAAAGCTACCGAAGAAGTGCAAAAGCTTACAGACAAATACGTGGCCGAAACTGACAAAAAATGTCAGGCCAAAGAAAAAGAAATCATGGATATCTAAGGAAGCAATCTAGGGAAAAACAAAGAAAATATCCATTTCTAAAAATTTTCCCTATGCTAAAAATATTTCATAACACATTCATACTTTTAGGTTTTACAACAAAAGGCTTTTCTTATGTTTGAAAAACTCCCAAAACACCTTGCCATCATTATGGATGGAAACGGTCGTTGGGCACAAGCGCGTGGTCTTGCCCGTACAGAAGGACACAAAGCGGGCGCACACGCCGTCCGTAGCGTCGTTACTGAGTGCCGCAAGCTAGGCATACCCTATCTCACCCTCTATACCTTTTCTCATGAAAATTGGAAAAGGCCCGAGGAAGAAATAAGTATGCTTTTTTCGTTACTTGTGGATTTTTTGAAAGAAGAAGTGCCGCTTATGGTGAAAAATTCCATCGCCTTAAACATTTTTGGCGAAATAAACGAGTTACCTCTTATGGCGCGCACAGCCTTACAACATGCTGTAAAGCGTACCAAAGGCACCAAAGACAACCCTACGCAAATGCATTTAAATCTGGCACTCAATTACGGTAGCCGCCGAGAAATAGTGCGTGCTGTAAGACAATTGGTGCAAGACAAAGTGCCCGTAGATAGCATCACCGAAGAAACCCTAAAAGCACGCCTCTATACTCAAGGTATACCCGATCCTGATTTACTGATTCGCACCAGTGGAGAAGTTCGCCTAAGCAATTTCTTGCTCTTTCAGTGCGCATACAGCGAATTTTATTTTACCCCTACCCTTTGGCCCGATTTTAACGAGGCAGAACTACACCAAGCCTTGCAGGAGTACGGCACAAGACAACGCCGTTACGGAAAAACACAGGAGCAACTGTCGTGAAAAAAGGCCTCTATTGTTGGACACGCCTTGCTACTGGCCTTGTTTTTGGCCTCATTGTCATCATGGCTCTTTATCTGCGTGGGTTCTTCTTGTTAGGCGTGGTGCTTATTGTCTGCGCCATGGCCTTGTGGGAATTTTACTCCCTTTTTTGGGGGAAACAAGGGCGCACCAATACTCGTCTGTGTGGTATTGCTCTTGGTATGGCCATGCTCATCCTTAC
Organism: uncultured Desulfovibrionaceae bacterium; assembly: GCA_964369395.1. Classification (GTDB taxonomy): domain Bacteria; phylum Desulfobacterota; class Desulfovibrionia; order Desulfovibrionales; family Desulfovibrionaceae; genus CAYJAD01. The sequence goes on along the minus strand of CAYJHX010000194.1, from coordinate 1,999 downwards.
TTGGATGGAGCGACCGCAAGACGCTTTAGTATGCTTGGGGGCAGGCTTTGTACTCACGGCCTTAAGCTTTCTTTTTCGCCTTGATATTATTGATGAACAAGACGACTTTGCTCCGGGCAGTATTTTCATGGTAGGGCTTGTCTATGTGCCCTTGCTCTTGCTTCCGGCCACCTACCTTACTTCTGCAAAACTGTTCTATGTCTTAAGCCTTGTCATTATTTCTGACGCCAGCGCCTATTATGTAGGCGTGCGCTATGGTCGCCACAAACTCTGGCCTCGCGTAAGCCCCAATAAAAGCTCAGAAGGGTCTGTAGGTTCTTTAGTCGGTTGCGTTACAGCATCCATAGCATTGGGTCTTTGGCTTGGCGTAGCTCCTTGGTGGCACTTTGCCCTTCTTGGCATCGTTATCAATGCCTTTGCCCAGCTGGGCGACCTTTTTGAATCGGCCTTAAAACGTGCCGTTAATGTCAAAGATTCAGGCTCCACCTTGCCCGGCCATGGCGGCTTTTTAGATAGAATAGACAGCATTCTTTTTGCTCTGCCAGCCTTTGCCGTGGTAGATCAATGGTTTAAATTCTTTTAATGAGAGATATAAGGACTCCTATGCACTATCCTTGGCCGGCTCAACACGGCGCCATTGACTATATTTCTTCCCCCCCTTCTGCCCCTTGGGTAGAAAAAAAACGGAAAATTGTTCTCCTTGGCAGCACAGGCTCCATCGGTGTTAATGCACTCAAAGTTATTTTACATCAAAGCCAACTTTTCGAAGTCATTGGCCTTGCTGCGGCGTTTAACGTACAACGTCTTGCCGAACAAGCCGCGCACATTCGCCCTCCCTATTTGGCTGTATACGACCAAGCCGGTGCCGATGTCTTGCGCAAACTCTTACGTTCGGCATTGCATGCCGGCTACAACCCCACCATACTATTGGGGCAAGAAGGCTACGAAAAACTTGCTTCGCTAGAAGAAGCCAATACCGTACTCTCTGCCCAAGTGGGTGCTGCGGGCCTTCGCGGCACTGTCGCCGCCGCCAAAGCCGGCAAGGTCATCGGACTTGCCAACAAAGAATCGCTGGTGCTAGCCGGAAACCTCTTACGTCAAATTTGTGCCCAAAGTGGCGCTGTTATCTTGCCGGTAGATTCCGAGCACAATGCCCTCTTCCAAATGCTGGCAGGACGCGCCGCACCGGATGTAAAAAACCTTGTGCTTACCGCCTCTGGCGGGCCTTTTCGCGGCAAAAGCAAAGAAGCGTTGCAATTTGTCACCAGAGAACAAGCCCTAGCCCATCCCAATTGGTCCATGGGCGCCAAAATCAGCATCGATTCTGCCACTCTTATGAATAAGGGCCTTGAAATCATCGAAGCCCATCATTTATATGGCTTGCACCCCGATCAGCTCGATGTAGTCATACATCCGCAATCCATCGTGCATTCCCTTGTAGAATTTCAAGACAATTCCTTCATGGCGCATTTGGGTACCCCCGATATGCGTATGCCCATAGGGCATTGCTTAGCTTGGCCCCATTGCCTTGACGTGGGCGTAAAGTCACTCAATCTTATGGATATGGGCGATCTCTCTTTTAGCAAGCCCGATACCCACGCCTTTCCTTGTTTGGCTTTGGCCATGAAGGCCCTGCACCAAGGACAAGACGCTTGTATTGTGCTTAATGCCGCCAATGAGGTGGCTGTAGAATTGTTCCTTGAAGGACGTATAGCCTTTTTAGATATTCCGGATTTGGTGGACAGTGCCTTGCATTGGCATACAGCATCTTTGCAAGACACCTCAAAAGAACACTCGAAGAGTGCCACAAAAAATGCCACATCATGTACAAAGTCTTCGAGTATTTTCCAAGAAAAAGAAACGCTCGCAATGCAACATATTCTTTCTCTTGACACTGCAACCCGTAGCCATGTTTACAGCGTGGTCAACGTACAGGATAAAATATGATTGAATCTATCATTTATGTGCTTATAGTTTTGGGAGGACTGATATTCTTCCA
>CAYJHX010000193.1:0-4556 GCA_964369395.1 uncultured Desulfovibrionaceae bacterium | reverse complement strand
ACTTCCGACACCACGGGTATGAACCGTGTGCTCTGACCAACTGAGCTACCTAGCCATAGTGCGCTTCAGCGAAGGAAGTAATTACCGAAAAGTGCTGACTTTGGCAAGTCTTTTTTTGTAATTTTTTTTATATTGTTATTTTAAATATTTATTCGCGTTGTAGAAAGCTTGTCTTGGTGCTTTTTTAGTTATTTTTTGTTTCTCTTGGCAGCATTGGGGTTTACAGAGCACTTTTTTACAAGGGAAGTTTAAAAGTCCCACTTAAGTTTCATGCCCACGCCCACATCGGAAGCTTTGGGCGCTTCGCCTTTATTGAGTACTTCGGTGTTATTGGCGGGAACGCGCACTTCAGGGCCCATTCTTACTTTGAGGTCTTCTTGCTGTACTACCTCTTTGTATGCGCCGTAGACATCGTGGGTATGCTGATGAAGGGTATCATCTAAAGAATGTTCCACCGCAGATGGGGGGGCTACTTGCTTACCCACAGCGTCAGCATCTTCACTCATGACTCCAGAACCAAAAGTGATGCCATTTCCTTTTTTGGGGTGTTCTGCCTTATACTTTTCTCTGGCCTCACGTCCGGTATCTTTCACTTCTCTTTCTATGCCTTTTTTTTGTAGAAAGGCATCTCCAGAAACGGATTTTTTCCAAAAGGCATCGGTATCAGCATTGTGTGACTCTAAAGCGTCCCACGCAGAATGTTCTTTCTTCTTGGAAGAAGCCTGCGCGGCATGGGAGAGGCAAAAAAGTAAACAAAGGGTCATGCTCAAAGTAACAAAGGCGCAACAAAAGGGCGACCTTTGCGGAAGATATTTTTTTCTAAAAGTACATGCGAATAGTAACATGCCGTAAGAATAAAGTTCCTTTACAAAAAAAGCAAGAGTTTGAGGGGACAAACAGGGCAAGTATGTGTAAGGAAATGTCGACCTCATAGTTTTTTGTAGCCTGTTACGAACGCACTTTTTCTTGCACCACATCATGACTCATGGCATGTAGTTTGAGTATGCGTACAATGAAACATAGGGCATTGATGCTCAAAGCAATGATAAAGCCCCACCAAAAACCTGCGGCGCCTAAAGCTGGCATAAGCAAATCCGTGCGACAGAGAATATACCCTAGAGGAAAACCTACTATCCAGAAAGAAAAGAAAGAAATGATAGAAATAATGCGCGTGTCATTATAGCCGCGTAATACACCAGTTCCAATAACCTGTAATGAATCTACAATTTGATAGGATGCCGCATAGAGGAGCAAATGTTTTGCTAGGGTGGTTACGGATACTTCATCATTATAGGCGTGTACAATGGGATCTTTGAAAACCAAAATAAAAACAGCACTGATGCAAGCAAGAAGTAGCCCTAAACACAAAGATGTCCACGCTGTATAGCGGGCATGGGTGTATTGCCCCGCCCCGATGTAATGCCCCACGCGAATGGTGGTGGTTATACTGATGGACAGAGGGATAATAAAAAGAACATGCGAGACGCTGGTAGCCACCTGATGCCCTGCCACAGAAAGAGTGCCCAAAGGAGCAATAGCCAAGGCAGAAGCCGCAAAGAGGGTGATTTCAAAAAGCATGGCTAAAGCTCCGGGCACGCCGATGCGAAAGATGCGCTTGATGATTTTACCGTCAAAACGCGGTGGGGTGGGCACCTTTGCCCCTTCTGTTGCTCCTGTTTGTGTTTCTATCCGTGTTTCTGTTGTTGACACGGCAAAAAAGAGCGGACGAAAGAGCGCCCCCAAGTGCTGGAAGCGTCGCGCATAGCAAATATAGCCCACCATGGTTACGCCCATAAAGACAAAGCAAATGGCCGTAGCCACGCCACAGCCCACAGCGCCCAAGGCCGGTAAACCAAATTTTCCGTAAATAAGCACATAGTTAATGGGGATATTAAGAAGTAAAGCTAAAAAACCAATAATCATAGAAGGCTTTGTTACCGAAAAACCTTCTACCAAGCCGCGCACGCAAGCAAAGATATAAAAGGCCGGTAAGCCCCATAAAATGGCGCGCAAATAACCGCCTGACAGTTCTTGAAGGCGTTCCTCTAGGTCAAAAGTGCCCATCTGCCAAGAAAAGAGATAAAAAATCAACATGAGAGGGAGGGCTAGCATGAGAGCGCACCAAATGCCTTGGCGCATAATGTGTGGTGTTTCCAGTTCGCGTTTTTCACCCACTAATTGTGCTACCAAGGGAGAAATGGCCAACAAGACCCCCAGTCCAAAAAGAGAAATGGGATTCCACACAGAGCACGCCACAGCCACAGCCGCCATGTCCACAGAACTGGCTTGCCCAGTCATCACTGTATCCACCAAGGACATGCCCACACCAGAAACTTGAGCCACAAAAATAGGCCCGCCAAGGCGCATAAGGCGCTTGGCCTCCAAAAGAGAAAAAAACGTAGAAAGACGCATAATGTCACATACTGATAGGTAAAAAATTAGGAAAGAAAGGGGTTTTCCGTGAGGTTTTGCATAAGTTGCGGATGCGCTGCCAAAAGCTGGCGTAAGGCCGCACAGCCTTGCTCACCAAGGTCATAGCTAAATTCATTCACATAGGTGGCAATATGGGCTTGCGTTACTTCTTCAGAAAGTTCTTGAGCATAGGTGGCAATAAAATGCTTACTGGCTTCGGGATTATGCCGCGCATAGGCTATGCTTTTAGCAATGCCTTTTTCTAAAGCGTGTGCTTTATCAAAGGGCAAAGAGCGCTTGACGGTGATAACCCCCAAAGGCAGAGGGGTTTTATGGCATTCTTCCCACCACTGGCCTAAATCTAGCACCTTATGGAGACCCTTTTGAGCATAGGTAAAACGGCCTTCGTGGATAATAAGCCCCATATCTACCTTGCCTTCTAATACTGCCGGCATAATGGCGTCAAAAATCATCTCATGACGTGGGCCGTGAAAGTTGCCATTAAGACCTAGAAGCATAGCCGCCGTGGTCATTTGACCGGGGATAGCAATGCTGGCCGTTTTTTGCTCTTCAGGGCTGAGCTCTTTTTTGCTGATAAGCAAAGGGCCGCAACCAAAACCCAAGGCGGCGCCACTGCGCAATATGGCGTATTCGTGCAAGATGTTAGGTAAAACACCGGCGGAAACCTTGGTGGCGTCTAACTCGCCCGCCCGAGCCCGCGCGTTGAGCTCTTCCACGTCGGCCATGACACAATGGATATGAAAAGGCACGTCCACAAAGCCTTGTAATAGGGCGTGAAAAATGTACGTGTCGTTGGGGCAAGGAGAAATGCCTAAAGTTAGAGTGTCTTGCATAAAAATTACCTTCATTGTGAGGAAAATGCCTTATGACATATTGACAGTCAAGGCCGCAGGGAACATACTCCCAAACCATGCTTAACGTCAAATACTATACACAGCTTGGCCTTGAGGCCATATATCACAAAGTTATGGCAGGGGAACGCCTCTCCTTTGCCGATGGAATAACCCTATACTCGTGCTCGGATATCACCGCCGTGGGGGCGCTTGCCCACCATGTGCGTACACGCTTGCACGGCGACGCTACCCACTATGTGGTGAACAGGCATATAAATTATACCAATGTCTGTGTCAATGAGTGCACTTTTTGCGCTTTCTGTCGCCAAAATACCGAACAAGACGGCGCTTTTGTGCTGAGTAAAGAAGATATTTTGGAAAAAGTGCGCACAGCCAAAACCTCCTTAAGCGCCTCTTTGCGTTTGGATGAATTGCATATTGTGGGCGGCTGTCATCCTACCTTGCCCTTGGCTTGGTTCGAAGACGTTCTGCAGTCGGTCTGTGCGCTCTCGCCAGAAATTATGATTAAAGCGTTCACCGCCGTAGAAATTGACCATTTTGCCAAATTAGAAGGTATAAGCACCTTAGAAGTGCTACAACGTCTTAAAAAAGCTGGCCTTACCATGATGCCCGGTGGCGGCGCCGAAATTTTTGCCGAGACCATTCGCCAAAATATCTGCCCCGTAAAATCCGATGCCACAGCATGGCTTCGGATTTGCGGCGAAGCCCATGGTCTTGGTATCAGTACCAACTGTACTATGCTTTACGGACACATAGAAAGTGCCGAAGATCGCATAGATCATCTTTGCCGTCTGCGTGAGCAGCAAGACAAAAGCGGCGGATTTACTTGCTTTATTCCCTTGCCCTTCCAAACTAAAAATAGCAAGCTTTTACTCCCAGAAGAGAAAAAAGGCCCCCATACCGGCCTTGAACAATTGCGTACTGTGGCTATTTCGCGCCTCATGCTCGATAACATTCCACATATTAAAGCCTATTGGGTTATGATGGGGCATAAGCTCGCCCAAACAGCTCTCTGGTACGGTGCCAACGATTTAGATGGCACCATTGTGGAAGAGCATATAGGGCATATGGCCGGCGCCCAGTCCGATCAAGGCATGACCATAAGCGCCCTTGAACATATGATTACAGAATCAGGCTTTCGACCCGTACGGCGCAATGCTATGTTTGAAGAAGTCGATTTGGAGTAAGATTTTTTCGGGGGGAGAACTTTTTCTCAGAGTTTTGACAACGTCTACTGGGGGAAAACCTTTTTGAAAAAGGTTTTCCCCC
>CAYJHX010000192.1:0-4557 GCA_964369395.1 uncultured Desulfovibrionaceae bacterium | reverse complement strand
CTCCTAAAATATCTTCGTACTCTTTATAACAATTTCCACTATAATATCACAACATTGAAAACATTATAATAGCAAAACAGTCTCTATGCCTTTTCAGCTGTAAAAGATTGCAACTCAAATTGGAGACCTCTGCATAATTCTAAAAAACACCAAAATACATGGATTGCTTCGCTCGCAATGACTTTCATTGTAATACCAAGTCATTGCGAGGAGCATAGCGACGAAGCAAACCATGATTTTTTAATTGTGCAGAGGTCTCAATTGGCCTAAAAACTATTTTCTTTTGTGCACCCTTTATAAAATTTTTACACAATTTTTTTAAATAATATTTTCTGTCAAATATTTTTTCTTATATTCACCACTAAATATCAAAAAACTCGCATCTATCTTTTGACAAAGTCCTGCCTATTACTATATAAATAAGTTCGACATATCCAGTTTCCCTATGCATCAGATCAATAAAGCTCAGTAGCCTTAATGCGTTTACATCTTTATTTTGTGAGGTCTTCCCATGTCCTGCGCCTATGGAAAATTGCCTTCTTTCTCTGCTCAACAACTTCCATTATTTTTTGAAGCTATGCCGGCACCTTTCTTGTGCATTACACAAGATTTAAAAATTGCCTTTTATAATAAAGCACTTGCAGCACTCCTTCACCTTGACACACGTACTGGCACCGTACAGAGCATGCAAGATATTATGCCTGCACTTCAACCCAATGGGCTTTGTTCGCAAAAACATATGCACAATACTTTGCACTTGGCGCAAAGCAAGGGAAGTTACTTTACCACATTCTTATTACAAAAAAACGACACAGACCTCATCACCACGCAAGTAACCTTTACCCCTTTGCAAGAAGGCGAAAATGAATACTTTGCTTGCTATATTGCCCCCTTTGATACTTGCGATTCGTGTTTTTATGAAGCTTCTAAAACGCGCGAGCTCACACGAAGTATTTTAGATACTTTGCCCATTGTTATGCATATCTGGTCTAAAGATTTAAAACTTATTGATTGCAGCCATGCTGTGGCACAACATTTTAAAGTTGAAAGCAAAGAAGAATACAAAAAGAATTATCAAAAATTTTCTCCAGAATATCAACCCGATGGGCGATCTGACGAACTTTTTGTACAGTATCTGCACGAAGCTTTTGAAAAAGGTGTTTGCAAATTCCAATGGATGGGTCTTGATAGCACAGGAAAAATTATTCCCACCGAAGAAACGCTGTGTCACGTCCTTTTTGAAGGAGAAGAATGTGTGCTTGGGTATACTCAAGATATTTCTGCCATTACCGAAAATATTCTGGGTATCAATCAAATGGAAGAACGCACGCGTGCTATTTTAGACAAAACGCCCATGGCCATTCATATTTGGGATAAAGAGCTACGTTTGCGCGACTGTAACCTTGAAAACTTGCGCATTTTTGGTTTTCAAGACAAAGCAGACTTTTTAGAAGACCCTTGGCAAACTTTTCCAGAATTACAACCTGATGGTACTCGCAGCTCTAAGCTCATTGATGTTGGCCTTGAAGCTGCATTTGAAACAGGCTTTCATCATTATGAAACTATTTATGGTCTTTCCTCAACCGGAGAATCCATCCCCCTAGAAATGACTTTCATTCGTCTTGTTTTACGAGATGAAGATATGATTATTGGATACTTGCGCGATTTGCGAGAAGTTACCAAGGTTTTAAAGGCTATTAAAGCAAGTGAAGAACGTGTGCAAAATATTTTGGACATTTCTCCTTTAGGTATTAATGTGTGGGGTGAAGGGCGCCACCTACTCGACTGTAACGACAGAATTATACGCTTATTTGGGTATGAAAGCCGCGAAGAATATATGCAAAATCCCAATAGAGCCTACCCTCTTTACCAGCCTGATGGGCAAAATTCATTACAATTTGCTGAAAAGTTAGTAGCTCAAGCCTTTGCCGAGGGCTTTGCCCCGCCACAAGAGTTTTTACTTTTAGATAAAGACGGTAACGATTTACCTGTAGAAATAAATTTAACGCGAGTAAAAACTCTCGATGGTTTTGTTGTCATTAGCTTTATCCGCGATTTACGCGAATTTAAAGCTATGCTGGCAGAAATTCATGCCGTTGAACAAGATTTACGCACAGCTCGCGATGCCGCCGAACAAAGCGCTCAAGCCAAAAGTGATTTCCTTGCCAATATGAGCCATGAAATTCGTACTCCGCTTAATGGCGTTCTTGGTCTTTTACATTTAATGGATAATACCCAACTTGATGCCTTGCAAAAAGATTATGTGGGAAAAACTATTTTCTCTGCCAGCAATTTATTGCGCATCATCAATGATATCTTAGATTTTTCTAAAATTGATGCCGGAAAAATGGAAATGGAAAATATTCCTTTTACCTTATATGAAATTGCTAGTGAACTTAAGTTGCTTTTTAAACCACAAGTACAAGAAAAAGGCCTGCAACTTCTTTTTGTAGGTGATGATTACGCAAAAAGATTTTTACTCGGCGACCCCTTACGCATTAAACAAATTTTCTTTAACCTTATTGGTAATGCCATAAAATTTACCGAAAGAGGCTCCATTACCATTTCTTTAGAGGTTCAAGAAGAAAAAAGCGCACAAAGTATACGTTGTCTTTTTTCTGTGACCGATACAGGCATTGGTATGACACAAGAACAATGCTCACGCTTGTTTTCTGCCTTTATGCAAGCCGATACCTCTGTTACACGCAAATATGGTGGCACAGGGCTTGGATTAGTTATTGCCAAACGCATGGCAAACCTCATGCATGGTGATTTGTGGGTAGAAAGTTCGCAAGGTGTAGGATCTACATTCTTCTTCACGGCAATTTTTGAATACGCCTCGGAAAAGGAAATAGCTACAGCACCTACTGCCAACGATGTAACCATTACTCAGCAAGACCTTGAAAACATTGCTTCTTATACTACTGCAGAGGCCTTGACTCAACCTTCTTCGTCGCATACAGAAGCCACCACCACCTGCGCGGTAGAAACAGCAGAAAAAAAAGAACACGCGCATACAGCGCATATTTTACTTGTGGAAGATAACCCCATAAACCAACTTATTGCTGAAGAACTTCTTAAAAGCGTGGGACATTCCGTCGATATTGCCAATAATGGGCAAGAAGCCTTACAGCTATTGACACAAAATACGTACAATTTGGTTTTGATGGACATTCAAATGCCCATTTTAGATGGCTTAACCACCGTGAAAAAAATCCGTCAAGATAAGCAGTTACAACATATGCCTGTGGTGGCCATGTCTGCCCATGCCATGACCGGCGACAAAGAAAAAAGCTTAGAGCACGGCATGAATGATCATATCACTAAACCTATTTGCCCTGAGACATTGTTTGCTACTGTACAAAAATGGGCTCAATTTAGTTCCTAGGTTGCATTTTCCTTTAGATTCACTTAGAAATACATTGAAGATGTATAAGAACTGTCTTTTTTAATGTATGAAGTTGTCTTAATTGCTACGCTTAAAAAAACTATACCTGTAAATACGTTTTGGAGATCATTATGAAAAAAATCTTACTTCCCTGCATGTTTCTACTTGCCTTTTGTCTTTCCTTGCCAAATGCCTCCTTTGCTGGAGCTAACTGGTGGGGAGACCGTTGCGATGAAGAAAGCAATATATGCTTACATATCGTTAATGTGAAACAAAATAAGATGGGCTTTTGGTCTTTTCTTTTCACTTTTTATAACAAAGCCGACGGCGTAGAAAAAGCCCTTTGCGAAGGCGCCGCTCCCTTTGAAAAAGAAGAAAGCCACGATGCAGCCGCTATGTTTTATAATTTTGACATCAGTAAAGATGGGAAAACTATCACGGTAAGCCCCTATCCTGATACTAAAATTGAAGAAGAAGGCGGCTGCACAAAAGCCCTTTTTGGCACCTACAAAAATCAAGAGTAACCATATAACACTTTAAAAAATGAGAGGTTTTTTATGAAAGGTATTTTCAAATCACTCATGATTGCTGGCCTTTGCGCTTGTATGTTCAGCCCAGCCTTGAGCGCAGCAAATAATTGCCCTGAGAAAAGATCGGCAAAAAAAGACATGACCATTACAGTACAAAAAGTCGGCGAAGAGTACCATATGTGCTTTATGAAATACGAGCATAAAGGGGAACAGTACGTGACCATCAGTTGCGGTGATCGTAAATTATTTGAAAAATATGTGGGAAAAAAAGTAAAAGTTGACTATGTTGACGTGCAATACTTTGATGAACATGACGGAGAATGCACACAAGAAAAACGTATTCTGAAAATTGGCAATACCACTATACCTAAAGGTTAACAGATAAATAACTGCAAATATCTTTTAGATATTTACCATATTTTGCACATTTTTAATAGCATATATCATGAAGGTTCTTTCTCGTATCAAAGGAAGAACCTTCACAAAATAGTTGAAAACACTTTCACTTCAGCATTTTTGTCGAATTTTCACACTTTATAAGCTCTTAGACGATACAGTATTAGTAAAATTCTTTATTATTTTAACTGTATAAAAAGCACCTATTTTCTTTCTTGACGAGAAGGCCCCTCTCCCTTAAGA
>CAYJHX010000191.1:0-4561 GCA_964369395.1 uncultured Desulfovibrionaceae bacterium | reverse complement strand
CCACAGGCACATCTTCTGTTTCTATACAGATGGAAATGTATGATGTGGCTTCCGGCAATATGATTTGGTCCATAGCTCAAGGCGCCAGTATGGAAAAAAGACAACCCACAGATTTATTTAGCATTGGCATTGAACAACGCATGCCAGCCGATGCCGCTGGGCTTATGGTACGCTCTGTCGGCTATGATCTTGGCGAAAAAATACAACAATGGGTTCGGGGGCCACAAGGAAGTGGTAAGGGACAGGTATTTTAACAGTCTTCTAAAAAGAACAGTCGCTTGAAAAAGAGCAGTGTGCTGCGTTAGACTTGCTTTTTCTTATACCTTACCCTTTTGGGACCAACTGTTAGCATACAATACCTAGCAATAGGTTTTGAAGGCTGGGGTACATCAAATTACCTTGCTTGTGCTTTTGCGTTGACTTTATGCTTATTATTGCAAATCCTTCGCAACCAGTTTTTTCATCGTAAAAATCTATTTCTGGTTGTTAAGAAGTTTATAACACACCTTGGATGTTTTCAATACTCTTCAGCGTGTTATATGCTTTTTAAGGGGTAAACTGCCATAGCTGCTATCGCGTAAAACGCGCAGCCAAAACACACCATATCTTCCATAAAATATTGCCGAAAAAACAGTATCATTGTTTTTTCGGCAATATTTTTTCAGCCCATTAAAAATAAGGGCTTTAAACATATATAGCGTTGTTGATGGCGTATTATTTTACGCGCTTTTTACGACATTCGCTACAAATACCATACAAGCACATGGTATGTGTTGTGGGGGTAAAACCGTGCTTTTTGGCAATACCTTCCTGCATTTTTTCCATTTTTTTACTAAGAATCTCTACGGTTTTACCACATTTTTCACAGACAAGATGGTCGTGGTGTTCTTCTTGGTGCGGCTCATAGCGCACAACGCCATCCCCAAGGTGCACTTCATGGGCAAGGCCTGAATCACAGAGCAATTTCATAGTACGATACACTGTGGATTGCCCCACAGAAGCATCTACGGAACGTACAATATCATAAATTTCTTCGGTGGAGAGGTGCCCTGTGGTTTCCATAAAAATTTCCACAATACGTGCACGCTGCGCCGTATTTTTAAGACCACTATCAGAAACATATTTTTGGAATTGCTCAAGATAACTCTTCATTTTCCACCCATATTTTTTTGAGATTATGCAAACTTAACGATGAAAGCCTATCACGTTAGCCTCTTATGGTCAAGGTACGCCTATTTTTTTTGCTTGGCAAGAACGCATTTAACGAGTAAGAAAGGTTTTGTTTATTGTAATCCTTCCATTATCAAACAACAACCTTTACTTAGTGAGAATACTATGAAATTTTTTCGACTTTTCGCTTTAAGCGCCATACTCGTTGCCTCTTTTGCCATAAGCCCCATGACTTCTGAAACACAAGCCGCAAGTGTTGCCGTAAAATTACAAACAAATATGGGGGATATTATTTTACGTCTTAATCCCGACAAGGCTCCGGTAACTGTAGAAAACTTTTTGCAATACGTAAAAAATGGCCATTATGACGGCACCATTTTCCATCGCGTCATCAAAGACTTTATGATTCAAGGCGGCGGTATGGACGTACATTTAAAGCCCAAACCCACCAATGCCCCCATTAAAAATGAAGCTTCTAACGGTTTAGACAATGATAAATACACTGTGGCCATGGCTCGTACAGGCGACCCAAACTCTGCCACCGCACAATTTTTCATTAATGTAAAAGACAACAAGTTCTTAAACTATACCGCCCCTACCCCACAAGGCTATGGTTACACCGTATTTGGTAAAGTTATTAAAGGACAAAACGTGGTCGACAAAATTAAGATGGTTCCCACCAGCTCTCAAGGTCGCTTTGAAGATGTGCCTGTGGATGATGTCATCATTGAAAAAGCCACCATTGTAAAATAACTTTTTTACGAGAATATATATGTTACAAAGCAAAATAACCCCCATTCAATGCCGCGATACTGCCCTTGCATTTGCTTTTTTAAGCTTGCTTATCTGGCTTTTTGTGGGTGAAAACTATCTTATTTACACATGTATGGGTATTGTGCTTTTCGCCATGATATGGCCTTCAGGCATGATTTGGCCAGCGCGCCTTTGGTTTGGTTTTTCGCATATCCTTGGAACAGTGATGTCAAAGGTTTTGCTCAGCATCATTTATGGGCTCATTGTTATGCCCGTAGCCATGGTGCGCCGCATGCTCGGCAAAGACAGCATGCAAAGAAAAGCCTATAAGGCAAGCCAAGATACGGCCTTTGTGGTGCGCGAACATACCTACACCAAGGATGATTTAGAACATCCCTACTAGTTATGTGGTTGTACGAATGTATAGACTAAGGACATTTTAAAATATCCTTACTTACTTGAGGTAATTATGAATTTTCTTTCCGATGTTTGGGGCTTTTTAAAAGTCCGTAAAAAGTTTTGGCTTTTACCCCTAATTGTAGCCCTATTGCTTATTGGCGCCTTGGTGGTCTTTACCAGCGGTTCTGCAGTAGCTCCTTTTATCTACACTTTATTTTAGAGAGTTCTATGTCTGAAAATCCTGTCTATTTACTTGGCATTTCAGCGTATTATCACGATAGCGCAGCCGCTCTTTTGCGCGATGGCGTTATCGTGGCAGCCGCCCATGAAGAACGCTTTACGCGCAAAAAGCACGATGCCGATTTTCCCGAAAAAGCCATTGCCTATGTGCTGGATGAAGCGGGAATCTCTTTGCAAGATGTGCAAGGCATTGCCTTTTATGATAAGCCCTTCTTAAAATTTGAACGCTTGCTGGAAACCTATCACGCATTTGCTCCCAAAGGCTTACGCTCTTTCCTTATATCCATGCCTGTATGGATAAAAGAAAAACTCTTTATGCGCACCATGCTGGAACGGGGTTTTGCTCCCTTTTTAAGCGAAGGCGCCAAGCTGCCACAGCTCTATTTTCCAGAGCACCATCTCTCCCATGCAGCCTCTGCCTTTTACCCTTCACCTTTTGAAGATGCAGCCATATTGACCGTAGACGGCGTAGGCGAATGGGTCACCACGTCCATCAGTAAAGGCCAAGGTAAAGATATTTCCACCTTGCGTGAAATACATTTCCCCCATTCGTTGGGTTTATTGTATTCGGCCTTCACTGCCTATTGTGGTTTTAAGGTCAATAGTGGCGAGTACAAACTTATGGGCCTTGCCCCCTACGGCGACCCCAACGCTGAACGCACCAAGGAATTTGAGCAAAAAATTCGCGACAATCTCATTGATATTCGCGAAGACGGTTCCTATGTGCTGAACATGAAATACTTTTCCTATGCCACAGCCTTGCGCATGTACAATGAAAATCTGTGGACAGAGCTTTTTGGCCTGCCCCCCCGCACGGCAGAATCTGAAGAGCTAGAACAAGAATATATGGACCTTGCTTTAGCTATTCAAAAAGTCACCGAAGATATAGTCATGCGCCTTGCCCGTACCGCCAGAGAAATCAGCGGTAGCAAAAATCTTTGCCTTGCCGGCGGCGTAGCCCTTAACTGTGTGGCCAATGGCAAGCTGTTACAAGAAAAAGTATTTGAAAATGTATGGATTCAGCCTGCGTCTGGCGATGCTGGTGGTGCCCTTGGCGCTGCCCTTGCTTTATGGCACATCTCTTTAGAGAAAGAACGCGTGCCTGCAAGCTCTCGCGATGCCATGCGCGGATCTTATCTTGGCCCCAGTTTTGACCAAGGCCAAATCGCCCGTACCTGCAAAAAGTTCCAAGCGCAGGGACAACACTTTGAAGATTTTCAACAATTGTGTGATAACGTGGCCGATTTGCTCAACGATGGCAAAGTGGTAGGTTGGTTCCAAGGACGCATGGAATATGGGCCACGCGCCTTGGGTGGGCGCTCTATCTTAGGCGACCCACGTAACCCCGAAATGCAAAAAAAGCTTAATTTAAAAATCAAATATCGCGAAGGCTTCCGTCCCTTTGCCCCTTCCGTTTTGGAAGAATACACCCAAGAATATTTTGCTCTGGCCGAACAATCACCGTACATGTTGGTGGTGGCACCAGTGGCAGAAAAATTTTGTAAACAATTACCAGAAAACTACAGCTCGCTGCCTTTATGGGAACGCTTGTACTGGCAACGCTCCGATTTGCCCGCCATCACTCACGTGGACTTGTCGGCGCGCATTCAGTCTGTAAGTAAAGAAACTAACCCTCGCTACTGGCAACTTATCAGCGCTTTTCATCAGCGTCACGGTTGTCCCATGGTAGTCAACACCAGCTTCAACGTACGCGGCGAGCCCATTGTATGCACTCCGCAAGATGCCTATTTGTGTTTCATGCGCACAGAGATGGATTATCTGGTCTTGGGAGATACCCTCTTAAAGAAAGAAGATCAAAAGCCGCTGGCCGATGATCAAGACTGGCGCTCTTTATACACGCTAGACTAGCCTATAGTACTAATAAAATACAAAAGGCTTTGCACAAAATACGGTGCAAAGCCTTTTATTATGTCAGTTTTCCGAAAGGAAGGGGTTCTGCCCCTCATAATACCACACACCCTATACTATATTCTCACAT
>CAYJHX010000190.1:0-4578 GCA_964369395.1 uncultured Desulfovibrionaceae bacterium | reverse complement strand
CAATACAGGAACCAAAGCATCGCAAAAGCGTCGAAAAACATGTACATCCATAAAAGAGCCTCTTGAGAAATATTTTTAGGAATCAATTACTGTATTTTTTTGGAAAGCCTATGCTCTCTTTTTGAGAGGCGTTGCCTCGCAAACCTACCCATATCTGCTGTACCAAGGGGCTTACTAAAAACCTCTTCTTGGGAGGCGCCGCCTCCCAAACCCACCGCCAAAGGGGATAATCCCCTTTGGAAACCTTATTTTACAGCATAAACAACAAATCTCTTCTTCTGTTACAAAAAGGAATTGCGGCAAAATGTTGTTTTTCACAAACATTTTACCGCAACAAAAGACTATGCTATACTAGTGTTATATCATACAAAAAATGGTATTAATCGCCACGCAAGTGCTCGTCTTCTTCTTGTTTACTTTTGCAAGCAATGCACAATTTAGTTACGGGGCGTGCATTTAAACGCGGAACCCCAATATCTTCGCCGCATTCATCGCAATAGCCATAGGTACCATCTTCTATCCGTTGCAAAGCAGATTGAATCTTGCGAATAAGGCGACGTTCACGGTCGCGAATACGCAAGGTAAAAGCCCTGTCAGACTCAGCCGTGGCTCTATCAGCCGGATCGGCAAAAACTTCATTACTATCGGTAAGCTCTTCAATGGTGGAGTCGCCCTTACTTTGTGCTTCTTCCAACATTTCTGTGAGTTTTACTCGAAAAAAATCTATATCTTTCTGTTCCATTACTTCCTCCAAAAACAATTCCATCGAACTACTAATAAGGCATCTTCAAAGAACATCTTCAAGCTAGCCATGGTAGACGATTCGAAGGAATAAGTAAAGCCTTTTCCGATTTTGTAAAGGAGGTATACCAAAAGATACCGTGCGCCATGCGATTTCCGCGCTATATTTTTATACCTTTTCTTCTAAAAGCATTTGCTGTGCAAGAAATTCTTCCTTTTTGGCTTTTTTAGCATCTTCCCAAAGAGGTTCTTGCCATTGTAAGGAGGTTTCTCGTTGCGGTTGCACAAAAAGCGTCTCTTCTGGTTGGCCTTGTTTACCTTGGCGCAACATTACAGCAACACGCCCGTCTTCACTTTGCTCTGCCGCCTGCACAGCCTTGGGCGCATAAGAAGCCACAAAAGCTGCCGCATCCTCTAAAGTAGAAGTATTCCAAGCCTTCACATGACGACCTACTGCAAGGGGGCCAGCAAAATCGCGCAAACGAAATACGTAATCTTCTGCCTGCACCAGCTCTTGTAAAGCCGTATTGCTGGCTGCATTGCGTCCTATGGCAAGCCAATGCTCGCCCTTCCCTTTTTCATCCCAATATTGGCGCCCAGTATGGGCTAAAGAAAAATCTTGCGGTGTAGGGTTGTGCATGCGCGTCAGTACCATCCAGTACCGACTGGCATTTTCTTGCTCGGCAAGCATGCATCCTCCAGCTGGCGTTGGAATAACAGTAATACCAAAATGCGCCGCCAAGGCTAACTGCTGTTTACGCCCTCGCCCCGAAATCGCCAGCAACTTTTCTCTATCCACCAAACCAGAAAGCTCTGCGGCGGAAGGCTGCAAAAGCTTTGCAGAAAGAGGCCGTATCAATTTATCTAAGATACCACTTTCTTTACGGATTACATTTAAAGTATCACGCCGTTGCGACATGGGACGTTGCCCTAGCACCTCTCCAGAAATAACAAAGGACGCGCCGTATTTTTCTAGCTGTTGCTGTGCCGCACGCATAAGCAAAATTTTGCAATCCACACAGGGATTCAACAATTTTCCAAAACCGTGTTCTGGCCTGTCGCGTAAAATTTGCACAAATTCTTGTCCAATATCCACACTACTTATGTCTAAATTATAGATTTTACGCCAACGCGATAATAACTCTGGCTTGCCAAAAAAAGGCGTCACAAAATGCAAACATTTTACTTTAAGCCCCTGCTCTTCTATAACTTTCACAGCTAAAATACTGTCTAAGCCTCCAGAAAACAAGGCAATGGCATGGTAGGTATTTTTCATGGGCATAGACATAAGGGGAAGTGGCGCAAAGGGCAACAAAAAAATACCGCTTTTCACACAAAAAAAGGCAACACGCCTTTTCAGCATAAAGATAAGCTTGAGAATAGAAAAAATAGAATGCAAGACACACACTCTAAAACTTTATTTTTACAAATAAATCAAGCACATGCCACATTTAAAGTTATTTGGAAAGGGGGGCTGGGGGAAAACCTTTTTTCAAAAAGGTTTTCCCCCAGTAAATTTCAAGCTTTTGCCAGCCATTACCAGCAAAACGGGCAAAAGCGAAAAACACAATCACTCTTAATCGCAATCATCATCGCCGTGCTTTTTCAAAGCAACCTTTAAAGCATCTCTATAAATTTTCAGCACTTGAATACGCGCATAGTATTTAGAATTTGCCGGAATAATATGCCACGGGGCATACTCTGTATTGGTGCGCATAAACATTTCATCGGCGGCAATTTTATAATCTGTGGCCTTTTCGCGATTACGCCAATCTTCGTCGGTGAGTTTGTAGTTTTTCCAAGGGGTATTTTCACGTTCTTTAAAGCGGCGCAATTGTTCATCACTGCTAATGTGCAGCCAAAATTTTAAAAGGATATTTTTATTATCCACCAATTGCTCTTCAAAAGAATTAATTTCAGCGTAAGCTCGCTTCCATTCTGCAGGCTTAGCAAATTTTTCTACACGTTCTACTAACACACGGCCATACCACGTGCGATCATAAATGGTCACATAGCCAGAAAGAGGCACATGGCGCCAAAAACGCCATAAATAATGGTGCGCTAATTCTTCATCGGTGGGCGCGCTCACAGGAATAATACGTGTAATACGCGAGTCCACAGCAGAAGCTAGTCGACGAATATTCCCCCCTTTACCTCCAGCATCCCAGCCCTCAAAGGTTAAAGTAGAGGAAATACCTTTCTGATAAGCCTTAAATGATAGTTGAAAAACTTCTTGCTTAAGTTTCTTCAATTCTTTCTTGTATTCCGCACGTTCCATGGTAGGAGACATATCTAGCCTATCCAACATGGTAACCGCTTCTTCTTTAGGACTTTCAATGGATGGCTCTACTTTAACAGCCTTACCTGTTTTCATGAGCACTTTTTCAGCCACTACTTCTTCAAGGCGTTCGATGATGGCCCGCGCCACCGAAACATGACAATAGCGCTTATCATAAGCATCAATAACATACCATGGGGCAAAATTTCTATCGGTCATGGTAATGGTTTTAGATACCGTTTCAATAAGTTGCGGATATTTTCTTTCACTTTCTCTATCATACGGTGTAAAGCGGCAAGAACCTTGTTCTTTTAAGCGAGCTTTTCGACGTTTGCTGTGTTCTTTTTGATCAAGATGCAACCAAAATTTAGCCAAAGCATAGCCATTATCGGCTAAAGTATTTTCAAAACGCTCTCTTTTGTTTAAGTCTGTGAGTAATTCTTTTTCGTCTACTTCGCCGTAAGAAGCTTTACGAATCAGCTCGTCATACCAACCACC
The DNA here is from genome assembly GCA_964369395.1 of uncultured Desulfovibrionaceae bacterium. Lineage (GTDB taxonomy): Bacteria > Desulfobacterota > Desulfovibrionia > Desulfovibrionales > Desulfovibrionaceae > CAYJAD01. The sequence continues at coordinate 1,061 of CAYJHX010000190.1, read as the reverse complement.
AAAAAAGATGCCAAATTCTCCATAGGCCGGAAGCTTGACCCAGTATTTCCAAGCGTATGGGCGATGTTTTTCAGAATCATTGGTATTCCAAAACGTGTGGTTGCTCAATTTTTTTACATCTATCCAAGAAGACAATGTATTCACAAGAGATCCACGACCAGAGCCATCCACACCTAAAACAGTCAGCAATACTGCTATTTTATGTTCTTCGCATTGTTGTTGCAATTGGAAAAGGCGAATACGCAAATCCCCTTCCATTTTTTTGAATTCTTCGCGTGTGTACTCTTGGCCCAAAATCATAGTATCGAACATATGAAGACTCCTTGAAGATAAAACTGTTAGGTAAAAACTCTCCAAATAAAAGTAGTGCAAAAAAGGTAGACCTGAAACCTTAGTAAGTCAAGAGCGTTGTTAAAGAAGAGTTCTGCACAATTTCAAAAGTTAGTGGGGCACATGAATTGTTTTGTTATCCATTTGCGTCATTGCTCGTTCTTTGCAAACGCCTTGGACATCCGTTGGGGAACTGTTTTGCTTCGCTCGCAACAATTTTTTTGTAATATCAAGCAATTATAAGGAGTATAACAACAAAGCAATCTATGCATTGCCATTGTGTGTTATCCTCTAACTATATATATTTTTTGATTATTTTATAAAAAAAGAAAGGAGAGTCAAAACTCTCCTTTCTTAAATACACTTAATTCAGCAGAAATTACATGGCAGAGCCAGAAGCGGCACGCTGCATTTTCACTTCTACTTTTTCGGTAAGGCCTTCATAGTACTTACGTAAGATTACGAGGCACTCATCGCGACCGAAGTGATCTGGAATCTCGGCGCCTTCGGAAAGCATTTTACGCAACTTTGTACCGGAAAGGATAACGCGATCGTCTTTGCCATGAGGGCAAGTACGCATGGAAGCCATGCCATCGCACTTTTTGCAGTAGAAAGTCCAGTCGATATTCAAGTTCATGCATTGGAGGTTTTTGCTTGCATCAGCATTTTGAGGCAACTTCAAGAAGATGTCTTGAGCTTCAAACATGCCATAGAAGTCACCAACACCAGCA
>CAYJHX010000189.1:0-4590 GCA_964369395.1 uncultured Desulfovibrionaceae bacterium | reverse complement strand
TCATTACAAAATTAGACATGAGCAAGATTTTAAGAATTATTCAGAGGTCTTTACTCATAACACCCCCCGTAACATATAACAAAAAAACAAAGCTCTTTGGTAATTACCGAAGAGCTTTGTTTTTTTGTATATAGCGCACTAACCAAACCATATTATGAATATGTTGTACTACTTTTTTTGAAGAAAATTTCTTCACTCTGCTTTTGTCTTACCAAGCTATTCCGCTGTCTTTTAACCTTTGTTGCGCCGGAGCATGGCCTGCTCTTGCCGCCTTCTTAAACCACTCAATGGCTTCTTTATCATCCGCTTTTACGCCAATGCCATTTTCGTAAAACGCACCCACATTATGCAAAGCTTTGGGGTGTCCTTGTTCGGCAGCTTTTTTCATCCATTGCAAAGCAAGTTCAAGATCTTTTTCAACACCTTGGCCTGTATAGTAGTGAATGCCAAGGTTAGATTGGGCCACGGGTAAGCCTAGCTCGGCAGCGGCGCGATAATATTCTACAACCTTCTTCATGTCTTTTTCTACAACTACGCCTTGAGAATAAAATTGTCCCATATCGTTAAGCGCTCTGGCATGTCCTGCTTCGGCAGCTTTTTGACACAATTCAAAAGCTTTTTTCAAATCTTTCTCAACATACTTCCCTTCCTGATACAAGGTGGAAAGATCGTGCATAGCGTCGGTATGCCCTTGTTCAGCGGCTTTTTGCGTCCATTTGGCAGCTTCTGCCTTATCTTGCTTAACACCTCTTCCGTGATAGTACATCAAAGACAAATTGTACTGCGCATCATCATGATTATCACTTGCTGCTTTATTATACCATGCAAGCGCTTGCGCGTAGTCTTGGGGTACACCGTTACCTTTTTCATAAAGTCTGCCTAAAGAATTTTTGGCAACAGTATCACCTTGTTCCGCAGCTTTACTATATAACTCGTGAGCTTTTTTAAAATCTTGAGGTACGCCGTCACCTTCTTCATAGAGATAGGCTAAGTTTGACTGAGCAGTTGCTTCACCTTGGTCCGCAGCTTTTTTGTACCACAAAGCGGCTTGTTTCATATCTTCTTTTACACCTAAACCAAATTCATACATATAGCCTGCATTGGTTTGTGCATAGGCATTGCCTTTTTCCGCGGCTTGTAGATAAAGTTTCATAGATTCTACATATTGCTTATTTTCATAAAGCTTATCTGCTTCATCTAAGAGCTTTTCCATATCAGAAGAACTAGAATTTTTCTTTTTATCAAGCAATGGCGCGCCTTTTTTCTTTTGTCCCTCTTGCGATGCGCCGCTGGACTCTTCTACTTGCTTAGCAAGGTCTGTAAGGCTTGCAGCATGAAGAGGGCCTTGTAAGCAAAAAAAACAAAGCATCAGAAAAAACAAGGAAATGCGCTGTATCACGTTTTGTAACAATACTCTTTGCATGAGTGTCCTAAACATAAAAAAAGCCTCCTTCAAAAAAAAGAGCACCAAAATGGCGCTCTTATGTAATTTTATATAATATTACTAGATGCTATCAGGTAAATAGGAGCGCATTTCTTGCTGCATCATCAAGGGGATGCGTTCTTCAGCGCTGTATTCAAACATAACGGCAGTCCCAAAACAAGAAAAGTATTTACTGCCATCAGGATGAAAAGCTACATTTTCTGTATAGCCCACAATGGCCTGAGCGCCTTTGCTAATAGCTCTACCAGCCATACCAAAGAAGGCTTCATCAGAGTCATAACCGCGACAGCATACAAGGCCCAGCACTTTTATGATTCTACGCCCTTCTACTTGATGGGTGGTTACCACAGGGAAGCGTCCAGAAAGAAATATTTCTTTAACCTTATCATTGGCAGAATCATTTGTAGGACGAGCTTCCGTCTTCTTCTTTTTCTTTGTACTATCACCGAGCAAAAACAGCATGGCAACCTCCTTGATGGCTTTCCATTGGTGCTTTCTTACTGCAAAAGCTTTGCCAAAACTATTTTTATCAATAAAATTAGTATATTATTTTTTTGACCTCAAGCGCTAGGCATTTTTTTGACGTCGAGAAGCTGACAAGTTGCCCTTGCGTATTCCCTTAACAGGCTGTTGAAAAAGAGCAAGCTACTGCGTCAGACTTGTTTTTTCTTTCGGCATGGACCAGAAGAGTCCTATGCCTTCAAGAAAAAACGTCGTCTTCCTCGTATCTTACGCTTTTTGAACAGCCTGTAGGAAAACGATGAAAATAACATTTTAGCAGAAACTTTTTATGAAGCGGACTTTTTCAACAGACAGTTAACAGCCTGTTAAGGCAAAGTTTGCCGCTCGCAGCTGGCTCAAAACAAATAGTCTGCTCCATAGGTAAGAGTCCTGCACAATGATTTTTTCAGTATAATTTTGTGAAAATTGTAAAAAAGTTTTCAAACAAAAAAATTACAGTGCAGGACTAAAAGGCACGAAAATCAATCGCTTAACGGCGCAAGTAAATTGCGCCTACTCTTGATTTATCGGTCACATTGACTGCTGTCAACGCTCCATAAGACTCCGCACAATGAATTGTGCAGGAGTCTTTAGGTGTATTTTTGCAAGAAGGCCTGCGGGGTTTTGACTTCTCCCTCCTTCGGCTATATATAGTTCTCATGCAAAAACCTCTTGCCGCTTCGTTGCCTCTTACTCCCGGCATTTATATTTATAAAAATGCTCAAGGCCGCATTATCTATGTAGGCAAGGCTCGCGTTTTGCGCAAGCGTATTCTCTCTTACTTTCGCGAAGAAGGCCTGCCTGTCAAAACGCAGGCGCTTATGCGCCATGCCGCAAGCCTTGATACTATTTCCACCACCACGGAAAAAGAAGCCTTGCTTTTAGAGGCAAGCCTTATCAAAAAGCACCGTCCCCACTACAACATCGTCTTGCGCGACGACAAGCAGTATATTTTATTTAAAATTTCTTTAAAGCACCACTTTCCACGTTTAGAAATTGTGCGCACAGCTCAAAAAAATGGCAGAGAAAAAGCCCGTTATTATGGGCCCTTTACTTCTGCTTTGGCCGCACGGGAAACTTGGAAAATCTTACATAAAGCTTTTCCCTTACGCCGATGCACAGATAGAGCCATGCGCAATAGAGTGCGGCCCTGCTTGTATCATTTTATGGGGCAATGTCCGGCACCGTGTATGGAAAAAATTACCCCCCAAGAGTATTACAAAGGCGTACAAAAAGTACAAGAACTGCTTTCGGGACGCTCGGCAGAGCTTTTAGAAAGCTTAGAAAACGAAATGTTGGCCGCCTCCGAAGCTTTAGAATTTGAAAAAGCCGCGACATTGCGTGATCAATTGCAGGCAGTGCAGCGCACGGTGGAAAAACAAGTTGTGGTGCTTCCTGGAGGAAAAGACTTTGATATTATAGGCCTTAGCTGTGTAGAAAAAGGTATGGCTCTAGGCATTTTATTTGTGCGCGGTGGTGTGCTTATGGATGGGCGCAATTATTTTTGGCCCGCACTCGATTTTGAAGATACTCCGGAACTTTTACTGTCTTTCTTAGCGCAATTTTATGGCCCCATTACGCCGCCACCTCACATTATTTTGCCGTGGCTACCTCAAGAACAAAAAGACATCCTCCCCTGTCAAGACTCTGACTCTATACCTACCACGCAAGAATCGCCTGTAAAAGGTATCAACGAAACGTTGCCAGAAGATGCTCAAGATAGCAGCATGTTTCATGCTTTAGAGCAAAGCTTGTCCGACATACGCCAAGGGCCAGTACGCATTTTTGCCCCTCGCAACGCCGAAGAAAATGCCTTGGTAGATATGGCCGCCACCAATGCCAAAGAAGAAGGACGCAAGCATAAAGAGCAATCCCTCGAAGAGCGCCTGGCCGCCGCCCTACATTTGAACACCCTGCCCCATCGTATTGAATGCGTCGACGTATCTCATACCAGCGGTCAGCAAACGCGTGTAGGTATGGTAGTTTTTGAAGACGGTAAACCTTTGCCCTCTGCCTATCGCCAATACGCCATGCCCGACGGCACCAGCGACGACTATGCCACCTTGGCCCATTGGGTACAACGACGCTTACACTCTGGCCCGCCATGGCCCGATGTATTGCTCATTGACGGGGGTAAAGGGCAACTTTCTGCAGTGCAACGCTCTTTACAGGAACAAGGCCAAGAAGGCCTCTTTGCCTTGGCAGCCATCGCCAAAGCCCGTGACGAACAAGGCCATGCCGATCGTCGTGCCGGTAATATCAATGACAGAATTTTTCTGCCCAATCGTAGTAACCCCCTTCCCTTGCGCCAAGGCTCGCCAGAATTGCTTTTTTTGCAGCATATCCGCGACTGCACCCACCGCTATGCCATAGGCAAGCACCGCCAAGCCCGTAATAACGCAGCCCTTTCAGGAGAACTTATGCGTATTCCCGGCATTGGCCCCCACACGGCGCGCTTGCTTTGGAATCATTTTGCTAACACTGAAGCCATGACCCGTGCCACGCAAGAAGAGCTTAGCAACATTAAAGGCATTGGCAAGAAAAAAGCCGCTGATTTATGGGAAAAGCTGCAACATTTGCGAACCTAAACGAGACCTCTGCATAATTCTAAAAAACACTAAAATACATGGATTGCTTCGCTTCGC